>NZ_JAVREK010000018.1:0-125770 GCF_031845375.1 Streptomonospora wellingtoniae | reverse complement strand
GCGGGCGCCGGCCCGGAGCCTGCGGGAACCGCCGACACGCAGGGTCCGGATCCCGCGCCGGATCCGGACCCTTCTTGACGGCGGTCGGGGGCTCGGGGCGGGTACCGCGCGCCGTCGTGCCCCGGACGGTGCCCTGCCTGGGACAATGAGGTCCATGACGACATCGCTGCACCTCGTCCAAGAACCCGAAGCCGACGCGCTGCTGGCGTCGGATCCGCTGGCGCTGCTGGTCGGCATGCTATTGGACCAGCAGGTGGCGATGGAAGTGGCCTTCGCCGGGCCCAAGAAGATCGCCGACCGCATGGGCGGGCTCGACGCCGGGGCGATCGCTCGCACCGGCCCGGAGGAGTTCGCCGAGCTGTGCTCCCGCCAGCCGGCCGTGCACCGCTTCCCCGGGTCGATGGCCGCGCGCATCCAGTCGCTGTGCGGTTATCTGGTCGAGCACTACGGCGGCGACGCCGCCGCGGTGTGGACCGCGGGCGATCCCGACGGCCGCGAGGTGCTCGGTCGTCTCAAAACGCTGCCCGGCTACGGCGACCAGAAGGCGCGAATCTTCCTGGCCCTGCTGGGCAAGCAGCTGGGCCTGCAGGCGCCGGGCTGGCGCGAGGCCGCGGGCGACTACGGCGAGGAGGGCGCACGCCGCTCCATCGCCGACGTGGTCGACGAGCAGACCCTCGCCGAGGTGCGCGCCTTCAAGAAGAGCGCCAAGGCGGCGAAGAAGGCCGCCAAGCCCGAGTAGGCGCGGCGGCCCGGCGGACGCGGGCGCCGCGCCCGGCGTGCGCGGACGTCGGCGCCGGGCACGGCGGCGCGGTAAGTGTCGGGACCGGCCGGCGCAGGGGGCTGGTGCACGCCGGCCGGTCCCCGCCTACCGGCCCGGTCGGCTGACTCACCCTGGGGCCGCCATAGGCGTCGTGGACGCCGTCTCCAGGGTGATCCGATGCCGGCCGGCGTAGACGTTCATCGAGGCGCCGCGCAGGAATCCCACCAGGCTCAGCCCGGAGTCGGCCGCCAGCTCCACGGCCAGCGACGACGGCGCCGAGACCGCGGCCAGCATCGGGATTCCCGCCATCAGCGCCTTCTGCGCGAGCTCGAACGAGGCCCGGCCCGAGACCATGAGCGCGCTGCCGCGCAGCGGCAGCCGGTCCTCGCGCAGGGCCCAGCCCACGAGCTTGTCGACCGCGTTGTGCCGGCCGACGTCCTCGCGCACGCAGAGAAGCTCCCCCTCCGGAGTGAACAGACCCGCCGCGTGCAGGCCGCCCGTGCGGTCGAAGACCCGCTGGGCCTCGCGCAGGCGGTCGGGCATCCCTGAGAGGACGGGCACCTCGAAGAGGGGCGCGTCCTCGGCGACCGACCAGTGGGCGACGGTGGTGACCGCCTCCAGGCTGGCCTTGCCGCACACTCCGCAGGAGGAGGTGGTGTAGAAGTTGCGCTCCAGCGACGCCTCGGGCACCGCGACTCCGGGTGCCAGAACGACGTCGAGGACGTTGTAGGTGTTGGAGCCGTCGTCGGTGGCGCCGGCGCAGTAGCGGATGGTCGCGATCTGGTCGGGGCCGGTGATGACGCCTTCGCTCACGAGGAAGCCCGCCGCCAGGTCGAAGTCGTGTCCCGGAGTGCGCATCGTGACGGTGAGCGGCCGCCCGTTCATCCGGATCTCCAGCGGCTCCTCGGCCACCAGGGTGTCGGCGCGCTCGACGGCGGCGCCGTCCCGGATGCGCAGGATGCGTTCGCGGACCGTGACCCGTCCCATGGCACTGCCCCTTTCCGGAAGCCCCTCGGGGCTTCCTGTGCCCGGCGTTGTGTCCCCGACTCGGGTGGCATTCCCGCTCCGGCGCGTTCTCAGTCGCGGCCGGTGCGGATTCCGCCCGTCTCGGTCGCGGTCGGAACGGATTCCGCCCGCTGCGCCAGGCTGACGGCGGCGGCCCGCGGAGAACGGGCCGCGCCGGCGTCAGTCGTGGCGCCTCTGCTGTACGTGCTGGAAGCCGAACCGCCCCTTGATGCACAGGTTCCCGTGCGTCACGGGGTTGTCGTGCGGCGAGGTGACCTTGACGATCTCGTTGTCCTGGACATGCAGGGTGACGTTGCAGCCGACCCCGCAGTAGGTGCACACGGTGGTCGTCTCGCTCTGGCGCTCCTCGTCCCAGGTGCCCTCCTGGCGCATCTCGTACTCGGTGCGAAACGACAGCGCGCCGGTCGGGCAGACCTCGATGCAGTTGCCGCAGTAGACGCAGGCGGAGTCGGGCAGCGCGAGATCGTGCTCGGTGGAGACGCGGGCGTCGAACCCGCGGCCGGCGATGCCGATCGCGAACGTGTTCTGCCACTGCTCGCCGCAGGCGTCGACGCACTTGTAGCACATGATGCACTTGCCGTAGTCGCGCACGTAGAGGTCGTTGTCGACCTTGGTGGGCTGCTCGACGGTGGCGGCGGCCGTGCCGTCGACGGCCTCGTGCTCGCCCGCGTGGCGGGCGTCGCGCTCGCCCATCCGGGCCGGCTCGGCGCGGGGGCCGAAGCGGTCGGGCCGGGCGTCGTAGCGCTCGTTCCACTCGGGGACGCCGGGCGTGGTGGACAGGTCCACCGACGAGCCCAGCAGCTCCAGCACCATCTTGCGGCTGTGGCGGACGCGCTCGGAGTCGGTGGCCACCGACATGGAGTCCTCGACCTTGCGCGAGCAGGCCGGCGCGAGCGTGCGCGCCCCCTCGACCTCCACCACGCACACCCGGCAGGCGTTGCGCGGCGTGAGGGTGTCGCCGTAGCACAGGGTCGGTACGTCGGTGCCCACGGCCTCGCAGGCGTCCAGGATGGTGGCGCCCTCGGGCACACGCACCTCCTGGCCGTCGATGGTCACCTCGACCAGGCGGCGGGGCGCCCCAATGACAACCGGTGTGCTCACCGGGCCTCCTTTACGGGTTGTTCCTCCTGCGGACCGAAGACGCCCAGCCGGTCGATTGCCGACTCCACCGCGTTCCACGCGGTCTGGCCCAGGCCGCAGATCGAGGCGTCGCGCATGGCCTCGCCCACCTCGCGCAGCAGCGCGATGTCGGTGCGGCGCGGGCCCGCGTCCTGCGCGAGCCGCACCAGCGCCTCCTCCTGGCGGACGGTGCCCACCCTGCAGGGCACGCACTGCCCGCAGGACTCGTCGCGGAAGAACGCCGCGATGCGCACGAGGATCGCGGCGAGGTCGACGGTGTCGTCCAGCACCAGGATCACGCCCGAGCCCAGGGTGGCCCCCGCCTCGCGCGCCCCCTCGAAGGTGAGGGGGATGTCCAGTTCGTCGCCGCGCACGAACCCGCCGGCGGCGCCGCCCAGCAGCACGGCGCGCGGCAGCCGGGGTTCGCCCTCGGGTCCGGTGCCCACGCCGCCGCACATCTCCATCAGGTCGCGCAGGCTGGCGCCGAAGGGGACCTCGTAGACGCCGGGGCGCTCCACCGAGCCGGACACGCAGAACAGCTTGGGTCCGGTGGAGCGGCCGGTGCCGATCGCGGCGTAGGCGGGGCCGCCCATCATCATGATCGGCAGCACGTTGACCAGGGTCTCGACGTTGTTGATCGCGGTCGGCTTCCCGAAGACGCCGCGCTCGACGGGGAAGGGCGGCTTGCTGCGGGGCTCGCCGCGCAGCCCTTCGATCGAGTTGAAGATCGCGGTCTCCTCGCCGCAGATGTAGGCGCCCGCGCCGCGCCGGATCTCGATGTCGAAGTCGAACCCGGATCCGAGGATGTCGCGGCCGAGCAGGTTGCGCGCGTGCGCAAGCTCGATCGCGTTCTCCAGCAGCGACAGCGCCCGCGGGTACTCTCCGCGGATGTAGATGTAGCCGTGGTTGGCGTTGTTGGCGAATCCGGCGATCGTCAGCGCCTCGATGACCGAGAAGGGGTCGCCCTCCATGATGACGCGGTCCTTGAAGGTGCCCGGCTCGCTCTCGTCGGCGTTGCAGATGACATAGCGGGGTGTCTCGGGCCGCTTGGCGGTGCCGTCCCACTTGCGGCCGGTGGGGAACGCGGCTCCGCCGCGTCCGACCAGGCCGGAGTCGGAGACCTCGCGGATGACGGCGCTGGGTCCCATGCGCAGCGCCTCGCGCAGCGCGGCGTAGCCCCCGTTGGCCCGGTAGTCGTCCAGACTGGCGGGGTCGACCACGCCGATGCGGCGCAGCAGGACCAGGTCGGGGTCGCCCGCCTGGGGAACGGCCTCCCCGGCGGGCGGCTCCGGCGCGGGGCCGGGCAGCGTCGCAGGGGAGAAGGTGGCGCGCCGCCGGGGGCGGCCGCCGTTGAGGGAGGGCGCATGTCCGTTCGCCGAGGGACCGGGGGTGCCGGCCCCTGCCGCGGTCTCAGCCGCGGGGGCCTCGCCCGCAGCGGGGACGATGTCGTCGGCCGCGGCGGGCGCGGCGACGCTGTAGCGCGGCGGGTCGCCGGCCTCCAGGGAGACCGCGGCCGGCGCGCGTTCGCACAGGCCCAGACACGGGCTCTCGTGCCAGGTGAACTCGCCCCCCTCGGTCCCCGGTCCTCCGGCGCGCTCGGTCAGCGCCGCGCACAGGCCTTCGGACCCCTTGGCGGCGCACGCGATGTCGGTGCAGACGTGCACCACGCGGCGCGGGCGCTGTTTGAGCGAGAACATGGCGTAGAAGGTCGCGACGCCGTAGGCCTCGGCCGGCGGGATGGTCAGCCGGCGGCAGATGTAGTCGAGCGCGGCGGGGCTGATCCAGCCCACACGGTCGTTGACGGCGTGCAGGGCCGGCAGCAGCAGGTCCCGCCTGCCGCGGGCGGCGTGGCCGCCCTCGGCGAAGCGCAGATCGGAGGCCTGGCGCGTGCCGCCGTCCCACCCCGACTCCGGTGGGCCCAGGACGGCGTCCACGGCCTCACGCTCGGAGTCCTCCGGCACAGCATCCAGGAAGTGCAGGTCCACGTCCCCGGTCACCTCGAATCATGTAAGCCAGGTCACAGACTTTGTATACGGGCTACAGTATGCTTTATTCCGACCGTGGGCAACCCCTGGTCGAACCCGGTTTCGACGCCTCGTGCACGTGCATCTGAGCAGGTGCAGAACGTGATCGCGGCAGAGTGCGGAGCGCGGCGGCCGCCCGGGCGCCGTTCGGGCGGCCGCCGCCCCGGTACGCGCCGGGCCGGGCACATCCGTGCCCCCGGCGGAGCCGGCCGCCTCGGGCCGCGCTCCGCCGTCCGCCGCGTACCCGCAGCCCGTGCCCCGGGCACCCGGTGGCGAACAGCGCGCCCGGGGACACGGTGCGGACCGCGGGGGAACGGCCGGGACCCCGAGGGGGCCCCGGCCGCGGACCGCGGGGTTCGCGCCGCTCAGGGTGAAGCCGGCACCGGTGCATGATCGGAGGCTCCGGCGGGTGCGGCGCCCTCGGCGGCCTTCTCGATGCGCACGGCGGCGGCCTTGTACTCGGCCGTGCCGGCGTCGGGGTCGGTGGCGTCGATGGTCAGCAGCTGGGTGTCCACCTGGTCGGGGAAGTGGAAGGTCATGAAGACCAGCCCCGCGCGCATCTGCGTGGACACCGCGACCGGCACCAGCACCGACCCCCGGCGGGAGGAGACCCGCACGACCTCGCCGTCGGCGACGCCCAGCAGCTCGGCGTCCTCGGGCGAGATGTCCAGCGTCTCGCCGCGCCGCAGGGGCGAGGAGAAGCCGCTGCTCTGCACGCCGGTGTTGTAGTCGTCCAGCCGCCGGCCCGTGGTCAGCCGGAAGGGGTAGTCGTCGTCGAGCAGGTCGACCGGCGGGGAGTGGCCCACGATGCCGAACGCCGCCGGCACGCCCCGCGTCTCGGGATCGGTCGACCACAGCCGCGCGTGCAGGTAGCTGGGCTCCAGGTCCTCCTCGGAGAAGCACGGCCACTGGATGCCCTGCAGCTCCTCCAGCCGCCGGTAGGTCATGCCGCGGTGGATGGGGGAGAGGCTGCGCAGCTCGTCCCAGACGTCCTCGGCCACGGGCCGCTGCCAGGCGTGGCCCAGGCGCTGGGCCAGCTCGCACATGATCTCGATGTCGTCGCGCGCGCCGGGCGGCGGGTCCAGCGCCTTGCGCACCAGCTGCACGCGCCGCTCGCTGTTGGTGAAGGTGCCGTCGGACTCGCACCAGGAGGCGCTGGCGGGCAGCACCACGTCGGCCAGTTCGGCGGTCTTGGTCAGGAAGATGTCCTGCACCACCAAGTGGTCCAGCCGCTGGAGGCGGCGCGTGGTGGTGAAGGTCTCGGGCTCGGACTGCACCGGGTTCTCACCGATGATGTAGAGCGTCTTCAGCTCGCCCTCGTCCATCGCCTCGAACATCTGGGTCAGCGTCCGGCCCTTGTGCGGCTGGATGGTGGTGTTCCAGACCGCCTCGAAGCGCGAGCGGACCTCGGGGTCGAGGATGTCCTGGAAGCCGGCCAGCCGGTCGGGGATGGCGCCCATGTCGCCGCCGCCCTGCACGTTGTTCTGGCCGCGCAGCGGCTGCAGGCCGGAGCCGTAGCGGCCGACGTGCCCCGTGAGCAGGGCGAGGTTGATCAGCGCCTTGACGTTGTCGGTGGCGTTGTGGTGCTCGGTGATGCCCAGCGTCCACGACAGCTGGGCGCGCTCGGCCGTGGCGAAGGCGTGGGCGAGCTCGCGGATGGCCTCGGCGGGCACCCCGGTCTCGGCCTCGGCCGCCTGGAGCGTCCAGGGCTCGACCAGCTCGCGGTACTCCTCGAAGCCGCTCGTGGCGCGCTCGATGAAGGTGTCGTTCGTCAGGCCCGCGTGGATGATCTCGCGTCCGATGGCGTGGGCCAGCGGGATGTCGGTGCCGACGTTGAGGCCGAGCCAGCGGTCGGCCCACTGGGCCGAGGAGGTGCGGCGGGGGTCGACCACGAACAGTCGGGCGCCCTTGTGCACTCCCTTGAGCACGTGCTGGAAGAAGATCGGGTGGGCGAAGCGCGGATTTCCTCCCCACACCACGATCAGGTCGGTGTCCTCGACCTCGGCGTAGGAGGAGGTGCCCCCGCCCGAACCGAAGGCCGCGGAGAGCCCCGCCACGCTGGGGGCGTGGCAGGTGCGGTTGCAGGAGTCGACGTTGTTGGTGCCCATCACGACGCGGGTGAACTTCTGGGCCATGAAGTTCATCTCGTTGGTGGCCCTGGCACAGGAGAGCATGCCGAAGGTTTCGGGGCCGTACCGCTGGACGCCGTCGCGGAATCCGTCGGCGGCCCGGTCGAGCGCCTCCTCCCAGGAGGCGGGGCGCAGTCGGCCGTCCTCGCGCACGAGTGGGCGAGTGAGGCGTTCGTAGCTGCTGGGCTGGTGATCGTCCGATCGCATCTTCTAAGGCCTCGCTTGGGTCTCGTGGCCACTGCGGGTCTACAAGTACATCACAGCAATATTGTCTACAGTATGCGTCGCCAGGGCGGCGGGCAAGGGTGTGCAGGCGGGGCGGCGGCAGGGGCCGTTCCGCCGGGTGTGTCGCAGGGCGTGCTAGGCGGCGCGCGCGGGTGCGGCGGCGGCCGCTGCGGCGGTCATGCGCTCGGCCACGCTGCCGTCGGTCAGCCGGGCGTTGAGCAGTCGGGCGACCGAGTCGACGGTGCGCAGGGTGGGCACCGCGGCGCCGACCATGTCGGCGAGCTCGACCACGGCGGTGAGGATGACGTCGAGCTCCATGGGCCGGCCGCGCTCGACGTCGTGCAGGGTGGAGGTGCGGTGGTCGCCGGCGCGCTCTGCGCCGGCCAGGCGGCGCTCGACGGAGATCGTGGGGTCGACGCCCAGGCGGGCCGCCACGTCCAGGGTCTCGTTCATCATCGACCGCGCGAGTTCGCGCGAGGAGCGGTCGCGGCAGATCTGCGCCATGGTGGAGCGGGTCAGGGCGCTCAAGGGGTTGAAGGTGATGTTGCCCATCAGCTTGACCCAGATGTCCTCGCGCAGGTCCCGCTCGACCGGGCACTTCAGGCCGCCGGCCACCATCGCCTCGCTGAGGTCGGTGCAGCGCCGGGAGATCGTGCGGTCGGGCTCTCCGATGGAGAAGCGGGTGCCCTCCAGGTGGCGGATGACCCCGGGCGCCTCGATCTCGGTGGCGGCGTAGACGACGCAGCCGATGGCGCGTTCGACCGGGATCGCCCGGCTGACCGAGCCTCCCGGGTCGACGGTGTGCACCCGGTGGTCGGCCAGCGGCCCCGCCAGCCCGTGGAAGTACCACCAGGGGATGCCGTTCTGCGCGGCGACCACGGCCGTGTGCGGGCCCATCAGCGGGCGCAGCATCGGGCCGCAGGCGGCGTAGTGCTGGGCCTTGAGCCCGAGGAAGACGAAGTCGACCGGTCCGATCTCGCGGGGGTCGTTCGTGGCGTTTGGCCGGGCGGTGAAGTCGCCCCGGTCGCTGAGGACGCGCACCCCGTCGGCCCGCAGCGCCTCCAGGTGCGGGCCGCGGGCGATCAGATGGACGTCGGCCCCTCCGCGGTGCAGAGCGGCGCCCGCGTAGGCGCCGATCGCGCCGGCGCCGAGGATGGCGATTCTCATACTGCACTCCGTTCTCTCGCCCGAACGATTTTGTATACAGTATGCTGATGAGTGCGCAAAGAGCGAGGGGTCTGCAGCGGAAAAGGAACGTGTGAATGCAGGCGAACAGCAAGTTCACCGGTTCTTCTCCGCTGCGGGTCCCTCGCTCGGCAGGGGGCGGGTGCGGCCTGACGGCCACCGCGCCGCCAGGTGCGCTCCGAGCGATCGCGGGTCGGCGAGCCGCCCGCGGGCCCGCGATCGCCGTCCGGACTGCGAACGGGCTGTGGATTTCGTAGACTGTCTACATCATTCACTCGAGTCGAGCATCGTGCGACGGGCGGGAGCGGCATGACCACACAGCCGTTGAAGGCCGCGCTGAGTGGACGGGTCCAACGCCCCGTCCCACTTCGTGAGACGGTTTACGAGACCATCCTCAACCTGATCATCACCCGCGAGTTCCCGCCCGGCCGCCACCTGGTCGAGAGCGAGCTCGCCGAACAGCTCGGAGTCTCCCGCCAGCCGGTGCGCGAGGCGCTGCAGCGGCTGAGCAACGAGGGCTGGGTGGACCTGCGGCCCGGCTACGGCGCCTTCGTTCACACGCCCACCGAGAGCGAGGCCGACCAGCTGCTCGCGGTGCGCGCCGTCCTGGAGACCGAGGCCGCCCGGCTGGCCGCCGGCACCGCCGCTCCCGAGCAGGTCGAGCACCTGCGCGAGCTGTGGCGCGCCGGTGTCGCCGCGGTCGACGACGCCGACGTCGACTCCGTGGTCACCGCCAACGCCGACTTCCACCGCGGCGTCATCGAGGCCTCGGGCAACCGGGTGCTGGCCGAGCTCGCCGCACAGGTCGACCGCAGGGTGCGCTGGTACTACGCGCCCATCGCACGCTCGCGCGGCATGGCCTCCTGGGACGAGCACGCCGAGATCATCGCCGCCGTCGCCGGCGGCGACGCCGCGGAGGCGGCGCGGCTGATGAACGACCACACCGAGCGCACGCGGCGGACCTACCACGACAAGATCGACGTCTGACTCCCGCACGGGCCGGGCAACGCGTGCGCGCCCGCCGGTGCGCCCCCGGAACGGCTGCGGCCGCCCGGCCGCAGGCGGGCCGGGCTCCGCGGCCGCCCTCGCCTGCGCCGGGCCTACGGCTCAGACGTGGTCGCGCGGGACGACCGTGTTCCAGGTGCGCGCGGCCACCCGCTCGCCGCCCTCGTAGGCGTCCAGCGTCGCGTTGACGTGGAACTCCTCGGGCGTGGCCGACAGCGCGGTCCTGGTGACCGTCTCCACCTCCCAGCCGCCGCGCTTGAAGCGCATGCGCCAGGTCGTCACGCCCCGGGGGGAGGAGAAGTCGTCTCCGCGCACCGAATAGACCTCGTCGGCGCGGCGGCTCACCTCCAGGCCGATGTCGTCGAAGTACACCGTGCCCAGGTCTTTGACCACCTTCAGCGAGGACTCGTAGTCGACGAGGTCGCGCTCGACCTTCCACTGCTGCTCGCCCGGAGCCAGGCGGCTGGAGTCCGCCGGGGGCGTGCCCTCGGCCTCGTCGAAGGGCTGCGGCGCGACCTCGTCGGAGCTGTCGGCCGGGCGCACCGGCAGCACCAGCGAGCTGTCGCCCTCCAGCAGCACGGTCAGCAGTACCGGCTGCGGCGGCGGCCAGGCCAGCGGCCAGTACGAGGTCGACACCGACACCCGCAGCCGGTGCCCCGGCGGGAACGCCTGGGCGACGCCGTTCATCGGTACGGCTACGCGGTAGAGCCCGCCGGGCACCAGGTCCGCGGCCCCGGCGTGGTCGTCGGAGTGGGTGAGGTTGAGCAGGCCGTAGGTCACCCGGGTGGCGCGCCCGTCGGGGGCCACGTCCGACAGCCGCACGCACACCATCGCCACCGGCCGGTCGACGGTGAACTCCAGATTGACCACGGGCGAGCCGAGGATCTCCAACCGCTCGGTGAGCTCGTCGCTGTCGAACACCAGCGACCCGCCGTCGTCCTCGCGCTGGTCGTAAGGCAGATCCGGCGGCGCGTTGTAGGAGCACCACTTTCCGGCGTACTGGCCCACCGTCAGCGGCGACTCCACCGACGCGGCGGCGGTGGCCACATCGGCGCCGGACTCGGCGATGCCGTCCTGGGCCAGCGGGTGGGTGCGGCGGTAGACGCGCGGCGAGGGCCAGCGCGGCTCGCCCACCCAGCGCCCGGGCCGCTCGGCGTAGGCGGTCGAGGGCGGTACGCTCTCCTGCATCCAGCTGCGCAGCATGGGTTCGCCCATCACCTCGTTGTCGGCGCCCTTGAGCCAGCGGTCCCACCAGCGCACGCACTGCTGCAGGAAGCCCACGGCCGGTCCGGGCTCGCCCAGGTGCGGGTACTTGTGCGACCACGGCCCGATCAGTCCCAGCCGCGGTACGCTCAGGCCCTCCATCAGCCGGAACACCGCGTTGGAGTAGCCGTCGGCCCACCCGCTGACGGCCATCACCGGCACCTCGATCGCCGAAAGGTCCTCGCACACCGAGCCGTGCCGCCAATAGTCGTCGCGCAGCTGGTGGCGCAGCCAGGTGTCCAGCCACAGGCCGCTGCCCTCCAGCCGCCGGCGCCACATGTCCCGCCAGCGCTCGCCCACCACGGCCGGGTCGGGCGGGCAGGAAGTGTAGGCGAACATCGTGGAGGCCCACGAGAGGTTGTCGCCCAGCAGGCAGCCGCCCATGTAGTGCACGTCGTCGGCGTAGCGGTCGTCGGTCGAGCACAGCGTCACGATGGCACCCAGACTCGCGGGCCTGCGGGCGGCCAGCTGCAGGGCGTTGAACCCGCCCCAGGAGATGCCCATCATCCCGGTCGTGCCCGAGCACCAGGGCTGGCCGGCCAGCCACGCCAGCACCTCCTCGGCGTCGCGCAGCTCCTGCTCCAGGTACTCGTCCTGGAGCACGCCCTCGGAGTCGCCGCTGCCGCGCAGGTCCACCCGGGCGCAGGCGTAGCCGTGCCCGGCCAGGTAGGGGTGGATCGTGGAGTCGCGCTGCGCGGTGAGATCGCGCTGCCGGTAGGGGATGAACTCCAGGATCGCGGGGACGGGCTCCTCCTCGGAGCCGGGGCGCCAGATCCGCGCGGCAAGCCGGGTGCCGTCGGACATGGGGATCATGACGCCCCGCTCCTCGGCGATCTTGTTGGGCAGTGCCGTGACGTGGCGCATGCGGCCTCTCCCTTCTGCTTACTTCTCGCCTGCTGACTCCGCCTCGTCGATGCCCTCGACTTCGAACGGGAGCCGGGCCAGGCACAGCTCGTACGAGCGCTGGAGGCCTTCGGAGTCGGCGGCGCCGGTGTAGACGACGGCCAGTGCATAGCTGTAGCTGTCCTGGCCGGACAACTCCGAGAGCCGGGTCCCCGGTTCGGCCAGGACCTCCGCCGACGTGCCGGGGATGTCGCGCTGCATTCTCGCGATGTCGTCCTCGTCGGGGGCGATTCGCACCACGCCGTCGGAGAAGCGGCGCAGGAACCACTTGGCCGCCACTGCGTAGTCGCCGCCGCCCGTCTCCAGTGCGGGCTTGCGGCCCAGTGCCAGGTCCACGCGGTAGGAGTGGTTGGACCGGCCGTCGACGAGGGAGGTGATCTCGGTGTGGGACTGGGAGTGGCGGGGGTTGACCTCCAGCAGGCACGTCTCGCCGGACTCGGGGTTCCAGAAGAACTCGATGTTGAAAGTGGTGTTGTCCAGCTTCAGGCGGGAGACGACCCGGGACGAGATGTCGCGGACCCGGTCCAGGATGTGGCCGGGAAGTTCGGAGGGGTACTGGTAGCGCAGGAAGCTGGAGGTGTCCGGGTAGTTGAGGGAGTCGACCACCCCGTAGGTGTGGGGGCGCCCCTCGTACACGTACCCCTCGACCGTCAGCTGGATCCCGGAGACCTCCTCCTCGGCCAGGCAGGCCGTCCCGCCGGCGCGGGCCACCTTCTCGGGCAGCTCGATGCGCTCCATGATCCACTCGAAGGGGTCGCCGAGCGTGGCCGCGCCGTCCCGGATCTGTGCCAGCGCGTCGCGGAACTGCTCCTCGTCCTCCACGCGGAACGCCAGGTCCGAGGAGAAGCCTTTGACCGGCTTCAACCACATGGGGTAGTTCAAGTGCCCGGGCGGGCGCTCGGCATCGAAGGGGATCTCGGCGAAGCCGGGCAGCTCGTCGATGACCTCGGCCTGCTCCAGGCGGCTCCAGTACTTGTGCTCGCACTTGACGACCGACTGCAGCGACGGCGCGGGCAGTCCCCGCTCGGCGCACAGGATCGGCACCAACGTGCTGACCGGGAAGTCCCAGTAGCCCATGATCGCGTGGATGGGCCCGTCGAAGGCGTCGAGCGCGGCGCGGGCTTCCTCCAGGACTTCGCCCGGGTCCAGGTCGGGGTCGTGCAGGCGCTCGATACTCAGCAGCGGGTGGAACCGGACATGGGGGATGGCGCGAAGGGTCTCGCGATTGTGCTCGTCCAGACCGAGCACGAAGACGTTTGCGCTCTCACTCATCTCTGGCACCCCCTCCTTTGCCCTCGGATTGATGCGCCTACCCGAACGGGGCGCCGATGCGATGCGGCCGTCCCGGGGATCCTGGCCTCGCCGCGATCCGAGCGCCGGGGAACCCGACACGGCGGCGCTCGCAGGCCGCCACACGGCGGTCGGGGGTCCGCGAGCTCTAGGCTGGGCCCATGGCGCACCGACACCCCAGCAAGCTCAACGCCGAGCACGTGGTCCACCCCGGGGCCCGGCGCCTGCTCAAGGCCGAACTGGCCAACTGCGCCGACTGCCGCGCCCACGGCGACGCCGAGGCGCTGGCCGCCCCCGAGATCCTGGAATCGCTGCTGCACGGCTTCGTACTCAAGCGCGCCGAGCAGTGGCGCAACCGCCACTCGCGCTATCCGGTCAACCTCTACGACCTGGCCCCGCCCGACGAGCTGCGCTTCCTGCACATCCCCACCCGCGAGGTGGTGCGGCTGTGTGTGGTCGAAGGGCGCGCCGGCGACCGCGTCGACACCGCCGGCGCGCTGGTCGAGACGGGAAACCTCACCGACGACGACCGGTCGCGGGTGCTCGGCGACATCGTCGACGGGATTCTGGAGGATGAGGGCTGAGCCCTTCGCCGGAGCCGGCCGGAGGCCGCGCCGCCGCACCCTGCAGGACCGCCTCGACGCAGGTCGGCGCCGGTTGCGGTTGTATCACGATCCGCGGTCTCTGTAATCCACCGCGGTGATCGCCTACACCCGCCGCGACCGGCTGCCCTGCTCGGCAGCGTCGCGTTCCGGCGACTGCCGGGCCGTGCGCGGGGCCGAGCGCGTGCGCCCGGCCTGCCCTTGCGGACGGGACCAGCGGTGCGGCGTCGTATGCTGCCCTAGCGGACACCGAGGCCTCGAACGCCCCTGAACCGGTTTCGGCGCGTCCCGGAGGCGGTCGGCCGCACCCCCAGCTCGGGCAGGCTCCTGCGAATCCATGGAACCTCGGCGGCCGCGTGCGCATCAGAGATGTGCGCTTCAGCAACGGAAACATCATCGAGACATCCCGGCGGCGCCGGTCAGCGCGCGCCGCCCAGGGCATTCCGGGGAGGAAACAGCATGAGTTACGGTCCGTCAGGGGGCCAGCCGCCTTACGGCAGCGGAAGCGGAGGCTACGGTCCCCCGCCCCCGCCGCCCCCCTCCGGCCCGCCCGGTGGCGGCGCCTACGGCGCTCCTCCGCCTCCCCCGCCCGGATCCCCCGGCGGCGGCGGCATGGAGCCTCCGGCCAACAAGGGCAGCGCCATCGGCGCGACCATCGCCAACGGCATCGGCATGTGCCTCACCTGCGGCGGCACCACGATCGGCCTGGTGCTGGGCATCATCGGCATCGTCATGGCCGAGAGCAACCCCAAGGCGGCGCGGACGTGCACGCTGATCTCGTGGATCCTCTTCGGCGTGGCCTTGGTGTTCGGCATCATCGCGTGGATCTGGTACTTCGTCGCATGGGCGTCGTACGGGGCGACGACTGCGTACTAGCCGTCAGCCTGCGGTGCTCCCGGAGGCGCCGGCCGCCGAACGCGGCCGACGCGACTCCGGCTCAGCGCCCCGGCCCGGGATCGCGCCCGGGCCGGGGCGTACGCATGCGCGGGGGCGTACGCAGGCCCCGGCGCGCCGCCCGCTACTCCTCCAGCGCCGTCTGGACGATCGCGCGCAGCTGCTCGACGATGTCGGCGCGGTCGCGCTCGAAGTCCGGCGAGGTCAGCACCTCGGGATCGGGGGAACCGATCTCCAGGACCGGCGTGAGGACGTGTCCTGCAGGGATGTCGCGTCCCGTGGCGTCGCGCAGCAGGGTGTTGCGGTAGGCGACCTCGTTGGAGACGTCGTCGCCGCCCGCGCCCGCGAGTACGTGCGCGCCGGGGGTGGGCCCGCCTGCGCGCACGGCGGGCTCGCCCGTACCCGGCGCGACCTCGGTGACCTCGGTGTTGCCGTACACCGGAAAGCGCCCTGCCGCCATCTCCAGGACGGCGCGGCGCGGCAGTGAGGAGACCGTCCACTCCGGCATAGGGCCGGTCGCCCCGGGCGCGGGCGGCACCGGTCCCGGCGCGCTCACACGCTCGTTGTCGGGGGCCGCGCCGCGCATCCCCGCGTTGTACACCTGCAGGTCGAAGCGGCCCGCCCGGCCCTGGCTCGCCGTGATCACCGCGTCGGCGGCCACCGCGCCCGCGCCGGGGGAGTAGTGCGGCCCCAGCGCGCGCTCGACCATGCCCGCGCCCAGGTCCCGCCAGCGCGTGGGGAAGATCGCGGTGCGCACGGCGGCACGGCGACCCCGCGCCTCCAGCACCGTCCCGTGCAGGCTCAGCGCCGCAGCGCCCGAGGGGTTGGAGCGGCGCACGTCGTCGTCCAGGCCGAAGGGGTCGAATCCGGTGACGATGACGCGCAGCAGCTTGTCGTCGGGAGGGAACACCAGGTCGTCGTGGCCGCGCGAGGCCAGCTCCAGCCGGTCGGAGAGCGCGGCGCGCTGCCCGGCCTCCAGCGGGAAGGCGGGGCTCCACTCGCGCAGCCGGGCGGTGAGCGTCAGCCGTGCCCAGTACAGGAAGCGGTCGTCGGCGACGCGCTCGCTCTGGCGCACCGCCTCGGTCCACAGCCGGCGCCCGTGCGAAGCGACGACGCCCTCGGCCTCGGGAAGGTTCCGGGTCCCGGCGAGGTCGGCCGCGAACAGCGGGGCCGCGGCCGCGAACCCGGAGCGGCGCAGTATCGCCTGCGGTGCGGCGAAGGAGGTTCGGGACTCCTCGGCGGTCATGGCGGTGGCCCTCATGTGCATTGCGGCGTGCTGTCCCCGGCTCCGCGGGGAAACGCCGCGCCTCCTTCCAGGTATAGCGCGGTCGCCGGTCTCGTGCCGAAGCGGTCGCCACCGGCCCCGCCGCGGCGTCGGCGCGCAGGGCCCGCCGGATCCGCGGCCGGGCGCGGGGTTCGGCGCACAGCTTCCCACAGGCCAAGGACGATCGGACGCACGGGCCGCAGTGCCCCGGGCCCGGCGGTGCGGGCCGAGCGGTGGGCGGCGGACCGGTTAGCAGCGGGCGGCGCGGGGAAAAAGTCGGATGCCCGCAACCGCCTCTCAACGGAGAGAGAAGGACATGGCAGCCCTTCCCGCGACCGACCACCTGCGCGAGCGCGCCCGAGCGGCCCTGGGCCGCTGCGGGGTCGAGCACCTCGACGAGGCCGACGGCGCCGGCCACGACGCGCGCACCCCCATCACCGGCGGAACGCTGTTCCAGCTCACCCCCTCCAGTGCGGCCGACGTCGACCGCGCCGTCGCCACCGCCCAGTCGGCCTTCAGCGGCGCCTGGCGCGACACCCCCGCCCCCGAACGCGGCCGCCTCGTGCGGCGGCTGGGCGAGCTGCTGCGCGAGCACAAGAGCGACCTCGCCGACCTCGTCACCGTCGAGGCGGGCAAGATCGGCTCCGAGGCCGCCGGCGAGGTCCAGGAGATGATCGACATCTGCGACTTCGCCGTGGGGCTCTCCCGCCAGCTCTACGGCCGCACCATGGCCTCCGAGCGGCCCGGCCACCGCCTGATGGAGACCTGGCACCCGCTGGGCGTCGTCGGCGTGGTCACCGCCTTCAACTTCCCCGTCGCGGTGTGGTCGTGGAATACCGCCGTCGCCCTGGTGTGCGGCGACACCGTCGTGTGGAAGCCCTCCGAGCTGACTCCGCTCACGGCGCTGGCCTGCCACGGGCTGCTGATGCGCGCCGCCGACGACGTCGGCGCACCGCAGGAGGTGCACCGGCTCGTGCTCGGCGGCCGCGACGCCGGCGAGCGGCTGGTCGACGACGAGCGCGTGGCGCTGCTGAGCGCGACCGGCTCGGTGCGCATGGGCCGCGAGGTCGGCCCGCGCGTGGCGGCCCGGCTGGGGCGCTGCCTGCTGGAGCTGGGAGGCAACAACGCCGCGATCGTCGCGCCCTCGGCCGACATGGACCAGGCACTGCAGGGCGTCGCGTTCGGCGCCGCCGGGACCGCCGGGCAGCGCTGCACCACCCAGCGGCGCCTCATCGTCCACGAGGACGTCGCCGACGGCTTCACCGAGCGCCTCGCCGAGGCCTACGGCAAGTTGGGCGAGCGCATCGGCGACCCCTTCGCCGCAGAGACCCTGGTCGGCCCGCTGATCGGCGAGGGGGCGCACCGCTCGATGGACGAGGCGCTGCGGGCGGCCGCCGACAGCGGGGGACGGCTGCTCACCGGCGGCACCCGCCGCCTGGCGTCGGAGGCGCCCGGCGCCTACTACGTCGACCCGGCGGTGGTGCGCATGCCCCGCCAGGACGACATCGTGCGCCGCGAGACCTTCGCCCCGATCCTCTACGTGCTCACCTACCGCACCTTCGAGGAGGCGCTGGAGCTGCACAACGGTGTACCGCAGGGCCTGTCCGGCTCGGTGTTCACCCGCGACCAGCGCGAGGCCGAGCGGTTCCTGTCCTCGGCCGGATGCGACTGCGGCATCGCCAACGTCAACATCGGCACCTCCGGCGCCGAGATCGGCGGCGCGTTCGGCGGCGAGAAGGCCACCGGCGGCGGCCGCGAGTCCGGCTCCGACGCCTGGCGCGCCTACATGCGCCGCGCCACCAACACCGTCAACCACTCCGCGGAACTGCCCCTGGCCCAAGGGGTGAGCTTCCTGTGAGAGCGGCCTGAACCGGCGGGAGGCGGCCGGCGCGGCAGGAGGTCCGGGTGCCGCGCCGACCGGGTCTCGCGTCCGGGTGCGCCGGACGCGGCGGTGGGCGGCCTCCACCGCCGCAGGCCGCGGCGCCGGGCCCGCGCCCCGACTGGCGGGGCCCCGGGCCGACTACCCCGAGACGGGCGCAACCAACACCGGCGGATGCGGCGCCGGCGCAGGCCGGCCCGCATCCGGGGCGTGCGCGCGGTTCCGCGCCGACGGATCGCCAGGGCGGCGGCAGCCCTCCCGGGAGTCGAACCGGATCAGCGGTATCCGGTGCTCTCAGAGCTCCGGCGCGCCGTGCGCGCGCAGGCGCTCGTGCAGGCACGCGGCGGCGCGCACCAGCGCCCGGCACCGCGCGAACTCCACCGGCGTGAACGGGATCTCGCGCCGCAGCAGCAACACGCCGCCCTCGGGATCGGGCAGCGTCATCTCCGTGCGCCGCAGGTCCTCGGCCTCCAGCCCGGGCGGGGGTGCGGGGCGCCGCGCGACGTCGCGCGCACCCGACACCGAGGCGAGCACCTCGGGCAGGCTCGCCTGCCCGCCCACCAGGCCGGCCAGCAGGGACAGGGCGCGGGCCGCCGTGTCGGCCAGGTCGCGGACGTCGGCCGGCTCGACGACGGGGCGGCGCCCGCCCGCACGCACGGCGGCCTCGCGCAGCACCTCGGCGCCGGCCCCCGCCGGTGCTGTCACATAGAGGTCGTCGACGGCCTCGCCCGCGGCGGGGTGGACCTGGAGCAGCCGGATGTCCACGCCGTGCCGCGCCATCTGCGCGGTCAGCGCGGCCAGCCCGCCGGGGACGTCGTCGACGGCCACCCGTACCCGCCACAGCCGCTCCCGTTCCGCCCGCGCCGCCTCCGGTAGCGCCGCGCCCCCGTGTCCCGCCGCACCCCCCTGCGGTGCCGCCGGTCGACCGCCGGGGGCGCGCCCGCCGGCGCGGTGCCTGCGCCAGCGGTGCAGCGTCGAGACCGCCAGCAGGGCGGCCCCGGCCGCCGCCAGCATCCGGCCTCCGTAGTCGCTGTGGCCCAGGGAAAGCACCAGCAGGTGTGCGGCCCCCGCCGCCAGCAGCAGCCCGCCCACGTCCACCAGCTCCTGGCCGAGGAACCCCCGCGGGACCGGCTCGCGGCGCGCACTCCGCCGCTCCCCTCGCACGTTCACGTCGGTTCGCACGTCGTCACTCATGGCCCCGACCATGCCCGCCGCGCGTTTCGCGGGATCGACCGGCGGTGACAGCGGGGTAACGGACCGGCGTGACTTCGGTCACGGAGGGTGACCGGCGGTGATCCGCACCCGTTCCGCTCCGCCAGCGGACACGCCACTACGGGGGCTGGCGCGGGGTCGTGCGCGGATTCGGGCAGTCTGGAAGTGTGAAATCCGCAGGAGTCGATCCGGAACAAGGCGGGGACGAGCGCCTGCCGTCGCTGGGGCCGATCGCGCGAAGGCCGGTGGACCTGCTCGCCGCCGCCGTCGGCATGCTGGTCATCGCGGCCGTACTGGCCGTCGTGCGTATCGCCACCGACGGCCAGGAGGCGGCCTACCCGGCCGAGCTGCGCACGCTGCTGCCGCCCTCGGTGCTCGCGCTGGCAGCCGGCCTCGCCAACCTGACGGTCATCGTGCTCGCCGCCGTCACCGCCCTGGAGCGCCTGCTGCGCACCGAGTTCCGCCAGATCGTGCGCGCGCTGTCGGCGGCCTGCTTCTGCTACGGGCTCGTCGGAGCCGCCAACGCCGCCGTGCACGCCCTCACTCCCGCATCGGGGCTGCCGGAGGTGCTCCAGACGCCGGAGGCCCATGGCCTGTTCACCTCACCGCTGCACGCCTACATCGCCGCCGCCGTCGCCTACGTGTGCGCGCTGCCGCTGGGCCACCTGCCGCGCGTGCGGGCGGCGATGTGGGGAGGTATCGCCCTGACCTCGGTCTCGGTGCTGCTGGCGGGCGTGACCACGGCGCTGTCGCTGCTGCTGACCGTGCTGGCCGGCTGGACCTGCGCGTCGGTGGCGGCCTACGCCGTGGGCCTGTCGAAGCCGGTCCCGGCCACCGGGCGGCTGCTGCGCGAGCTGCGCCGGTTCGGGTGGGAACCGCTGGGCCTGACCCCGCTGGGCGGCGACGCCGAGGGGAACCAGCGCTACGCCGTCGACACCGTCGACCGCCGCCTGGACGTGGTGCTGTTCCGCGCCGAGGACACCCGCGGGCTGTGGAAGCGGCTGCTGGGTGCGGTGATGCTGCGCGGGCCCGCGGCGCCCTCGGTGCTGCTGGGCGTGCAGCGCCGGGTGGAGCACGCCGCGCTGATGGACTTCGCCGCCCGCGCCGCCGGAGCCGCCGGCCCGCGGGTGCTCGGCGTGGGCGAGCTGGGGCTGGGCTCCGTGGCGCTGGTAACCGAGCACGTGCCGCTCCGCCCCCTCGACGAGCTCGACGCCGACGAACTCACCGACGAGGTGCTCGACGAGGTCTACGCCGAGCTCGCCCTGCTGCACCGCAACCGCATCACCCACGGCAACCTGAACGGCTCCACGGTGGGCCGGCGGCTCGACGGGCGGGTCGTCTTCACCGGCCTGGCCAACGGCACGGTCGCCGGCTCGCCGATCAAGGCGTCGCTGGACGCGGCGGCGCTGATGACCCTGCTGGCGCTGCGTGTGGGCGAGCGGCGCGCGGTCGACTCGGCCATGCGCGTGCTCGGCCGCGAGACCGCGGCCGCCGCCCTGCCCTTCCTGCAGACCGCCGGGATGCCGTTCGCGCTGCGCGGCCGGCTGCGCGCCCACCGCGGGACCCTGGGCGCCATCCGGGCGCAGATCACCGGGGCGGTTCCCGAGGCGAAGGCGCGTCCGGCCCGCCTGGAGCGGATGCACCCGCGCACCGTGGTCAGCGTGGCGGTCGCCACCGCGGTCGGCATCGTCCTCGCCTATCAGCTCGCCGGAGTCGACTTCGGCACCATCGCCGGGGCGGACCTGGGCTGGGCGGCCGCCGCGTTCGGCGCCTCGACGCTGTGCATGGTGGCCGCCGCCATGGCGCTGATGGGGTTCGTGCCGATCAGGCTGAACCTGTGGACGACGGTGCTGGTGCAGTTCGCCGGGTCGTTCGTCCGCATCGCCGCGCCCGCAGGGCTGGGGTCGCTGGCGATCAACACCCGCTACGTCTCCCGCATGGGCGCCTCCGCGGGGCTGGCGCTCTCGGCCGTCGGCCTCTCCCAGGCCGTGGGTCTGATCCTGCACGTCCCACTGCTGCTGGTGGCCGCCTACCTGACCGGGACCTCCTACCTCGCCGACTTCTCACCGTCGGCGACGGTCATGGCGGTCACCGCCGGCCTGGCACTGGCGGTTGCGCTGGTCCTGCTGGTGCCCGGCCTGCGCCGCTCGGTGCTGGAGCGCGCCCGCCCCTACTTCCAGCACACGCTGCCGCAGCTGCTGGACCTGATGCAGCACCCGCGCCGGCTGGTGATGGGCGTGGGCGGCACGCTGCTGCTGACCGCGGGCTTCGTGATGTGCCTGGGCTTCTCGGTGGCCGCGTTCGGAGGCAGCGTCGGCATCGCGGCACTGGTCGTGGTGTTCCTCGCCGGGAACGCCATCGGCTCGGCCGCGCCCACCCCGGGCGGGCTCGGCGCCGTCGAGGCCGCGCTGCTGGGCGGGCTGACGACCGTTGCGGGGGTGCCGGCCGCTGTCGGGCTGCCCGCGGTGCTGCTGTACCGGCTGCTGACCTTCTGGCTGCCGGTGCTGCCGGGGTGGGGCGCCTTCCATCTGCTGCAGCGCTGGAAGGCGATCTGAGCCGCCTGCGCCGCATCCGACCGCGCACCGGCGGTTCGGCGCCGCCGCGCGCCCCCGGACGGTGGAATCATGGGTCGGCGACGCAGCCCCGCGGCGGGAGCGGACGGTCTTCGCCGCCGCACCGGGCGCCGGACGCACCCCGCTCCGGCAGCGCGGCGCTGCGGGGCACCCGGGCGCAGGGCCCGCGGGAGCGAGCGCGACGAGGCGGAGGAGCCCGAGGAATGGCCAGGAACAAGCTCGCGGAAGAGGCGTGGGAGGAGCTCGCCCGCGCTCAGATCGCGCTGATGCGCAGGTTTCAGGACGACTTCCGCGAGAGCGAGATCACGATGCGCGAGTACGACGTGCTCTTCACCCTCTCCCGCTGCCCCGAGGGGTCGCGCATGCGCGACCTCAGCGAGCACGTGCTTCTGACCCAGCCCAGCATCAGCCGCCTGGTCGAGCGCATGGCCGACGACGGCCTGGTCACCCGCGGCTGCGCCCCCGATGACCGGCGCGGCACCGTGGTGGGGCTCACCGAGCACGGCCGCCAGGTGCTGAACCGGACCGGCCGCCGCCACGCGGCGGCGATCGAGCGGTACGTGGGCGGCGCACTGACTGGTGAGGAGCTGCGCAGCCTGCGAGACCTCGCCGGCAAACTGCGCAGCGCGCAGGCGCCGGAGTAGACCGCGGCCGCGACTCGGCGGACTGGTTGTGCCCAATTCGATTGTGCTAAATTGATTACCGTCGAGGAGGGAGTGCCCGAACCATGGCAGACACGTCCGAGCCGCTCGCGCTGGAGCACCAGCTGTGCTTCGCGGTCTACGCCGCCTCGCGCGCGATGACCGGCCTCTACCGCGAGTTGCTCGACGGCCTCGGCCTCACCTATCCCCAGTACCTCGCCATGCTGGTGCTGTGGGAGCGCGGCGACCTCACCGTCAAGGAGCTGGGCGCCCGGCTGCGGCTGGACTCGGGCACCCTCTCGCCCCTGCTGCGCCGCCTGGAGGCGGGCGGCCTGGTCCGGCGCAGCCGCCAGGACGGCGACGAGCGCGTCGTGCACATCACTCTCACCGGCAAGGGCACCCGCCTGCGCGAGCAGGCCGCCGGCATCCCCGCTCAGGTTCTGGACGCCGCCGGCGTCACCGCGGCCCAGGCCGCGGAGCTGCGCCGGACCCTGGAGCGGGTCACCGACTCCGCCACCTCCGCCGCCGACGACCTCCGCGGCCGACGGTGAGCCGGCGGGGAACGGCGGGGAAAGCGGCCGCGGCCACCACAGCCGCGGGCGAAACGCCATCCGAAAGGAACACAGCGGAATGAAGGTCATGTACACCGCCGAGGCCCACATCGAGGGCGAGGGCCGCAAGGGTCGCGGCCGCACCGCCGACGACCGCCTGAACGTGGAGCTCTCGGTCCCCTCGGGCCTGGGCGGCGACGACGGGCCCGGCACCAATCCCGAGCAGCTGTTCGCCGTGGGCTACGCCGCCTGCTTCCACGGCGCCCTCAAGAAGGTCGCCCGCGAGTCCGGCGAGTCCGTCGACGGCTCCTCGATCGACTCCAAGGTCAGCCTGGGCAGCGCCGACGACGGGCTGACCCTGGCGGTCGAGCTGGAGGTCGCCATCCCGGGCAAGACCCAGGACGAGGCGAAGACGCTCGTCGAGGCCGCCCACCAGGTGTGCCCCTACTCCCGCGCCACCCGCGGCAACGTCGAGGTGACCCTCACCACCAGGAACGGCTGACACCCTGCCGCAGCGCCGGCCCGCCTCCTCCCGCGTCAGGGCGGGCGCGGGCCGGCGCCCGCAGCAGCCGCCTCCGGTCGCCCGGCCTGTCGTCTACCGGGGCGGCGCACCGCTTCGTTACGCTGGCCGCCATGTTGGATCCACTCATCACGCGGGCCGGCCTGCCCGCCGACGCCTCCATGGCCCAGGTGGTCGACGCCGTCCACCGCATCCCTTTCGGGGCCCCGGCCGACCGCAGCGCCCAGGGAACCCTGGACGAGTGGCGGGGCATCAGCACCACCAAGCACGAACTGCTCGCCGCGGCCCTGGAGAAGGGCTGGCCCGAGACCAAGCCGCGGCTGGTGCACCGGGTCCACGTGTGCACCCCCGAGGACGCCCGCGTGCGCCTCGGCGAGGCGGCCGCAGCGGCGGTGCCCGAGGCCGGTGTTCGGGACGTGCACCGCTACCTGATCGTCGAGCTCGGCGGCCAACGCGTCTCCATCGACGTCACCTACCCCTCGACACCGGGCTGGGACGGCGCCGCGCCGATGCCGGTGGCGGCCGGTGAAGGCCCCGACCACGAGGCCGGACCCGACGCCGACCGCGAGCTGCGCGTCCTCGAAGCGGCCCACTGCGACCCCGGATCGCGCGAGCACCTCATCACCGCGCTGTCCGCGTCCCTGGCCTCCGTCTGAGGGGCGCCGCGGGCGTGGTGGGGCGCACCTCGGGATCACCGCGCTGTCCGCGTCCCTGGCCTGCGTCTGAGGGGCGCCGCGGGCGTGGTGGGGCGCACGCACTCCCGGACGGCGCCGCACGCTCCGCGGCGGCGACCGCCCCGAGACCTCAGCGTGCCGCCGCGGGCGTGGTGGGGCGCACCTCGGGATCACTGCGCTGTCCGCGTCCCTGGCCTGCGTCTGAGGGGCGCCGCGGGCGTGGTGGGGCGCACGCACTCCCGGACGGCGCCGCACGCTCCGCGGCGGCGACCGCCCCGAGACCTCAGCGTGCCGCCGCGGGGGCCGCCGGGCTCTCCTCGGGCACGCGCACGCCCGAGGGGCGCGGCCCCGACCCGCTCAGTGCCATCGCGGTGACGGCGGCCAGCACCACGGCGCCGCCGGCCCACTGGCTCCAGGCCAGCTCGGCGCCCAGCAGTCCGGCCCCCACGGCTGCCGACACCAGCGGGAAGGCCAGCTCGGCCAGCGTGGCGCGGCTGGCCGCCGTCCTGCCCAGCCCCCAGTAGTACAGCGTCAGCGCCAGCAGGCCGGGGATGAGCGCCAGCAGGACCAGCCGCGGCACCTGCGCCCCGCCCACGGCCAGCGAGGCACCCGACGCCAGGGCGATCGCCAGCGCCACCGGCAGCCCAAACGCGAACCGCAGTGTGGTCACGTGCATGGACTCTAAGCGCACGCCGACCAGCCGCCCGAGGACCGTGCCCGCGGCCCACAGCAGCGCCGCGCCCACTGCCAGGGCGGCGCTTCGGGCGTCGTGCACGTTCACCGCCAGCGGCTCGGGGAAGGCCAGCAGCCATGCGCCGGCCAGCGCGGGCAGCGCGTAGAGCGCGAAGCGCGGCGCCAGCCGCTCGCCGAGCAGCACCACGGCCAGCACGATGGCGAAGACCGGCTGCAGCTTCTGCAGGACCTGCGGCGTGATCGGGTCGCCCAGGGTGAATGCCATGGTGAACAGCGTGGTCGCCAGCGCGGAGGACCCGCCGCCGATCACGGCGACCGCCGCGATCACGGCCGGACCGGCCTTGGCCAGGGCGCGCAGCGCCGGTACCAGCCACGGCAGCAGCAGCACCACGATGACGGCGTGCTCGTAGAACACGATGGTCGAGGCGGGCAGCACCTGGGCCAGCGGGTCGCGCAGCAGCGCCGACGTCCCCCACAGCCCGGCGGCCAGCGCCACCGCCCACATCCGGTCCGCTCGGCGTGCCAGCACCACGTCGCCGCCCCGATTCCTGCTCGTCGCCGTCTCCTGCCTGGTCCGGGCCCACCGTAGCGGTCCCGCCGGAGGCGCATGGGGCCGCCTCCGCGATGCCTCCGCCGCTCGATGCGACAGAGCACGCGACTGAGCAGAACAGCCGTGCCACGGCGCTGATTCCCGGGCGCAGCGGCCGATCCGCGGGACGGGGGGAGACCTGTGCCACCCGCCCGGCATATCGGCGCCGATCTTGTAGCTATCGCAAACGGAAATCGTTCTACTTCACGATGGCTACAAGATCGACGGGGTTCGGCGGGCGGGCGGGCCGGGTGCCGGGGCGGGCCTCAGGCAGCGGAGTCGGGCAGCAGCAGCCGGTCCAGCATGTCCTGCAGGGTGACCAGGCCGGCGAGGCGGCCCTGCTCCTCGACGAGCGCCAGGTGGGTCCGGCTCTCGCGCATGATCCCCAGCGCGGCGTAGATGGGGGTATCGCCCTCCAGCGTGAGCACCGGCCGCATCAGGTCGGCGGCGGTGGTCTGCGGCGGGCTCGTCAGCGCGTCGCGCACGTGCAGCACCCCCACCGGATCGGCGCCTTCGCGGACCACCAGCCGCAGGTGGCCGGATTCGCGGGAGACCCGCTGGACCTCCTCCAGGGTGGCCGTGGGGGCCACCGCCGCCAGCTCCTCGCTGGGCGTGGTGATCTCCCGCAGCGGGCGCGAGTTCACCTCCAGCGCGGTGGCCAGCTGGTCGCGCCGCTCCTCGTCCAGCGCGCCGGTCTTGGCCGAGTGGTCGACGAGCTCGCGCAGGTCGTCGGGGCCGTGGCCGGCGGCGACCTCGTCGACCGCCTGCACGCCCACCCGGTGCAGCGACCAGTTGGCCAGGCCGTTGAGCAGCACCAGCGCCGGGCGGGTCACCCACATGAACGCGCGCATCGGCAGCGCCAGCAGCGTCGCCGACCGCTCCGGGTGGGAGATGGCCCAGGACTTGGGCGCCATTTCGCCCACCACCAGGTGCACGAACGTCACCGCGACCAGCGCCGCCACGAACGCCACCGCCGTGGCCGCCGCCTCGGGCAGCCAGCCCGTGAACAGCGGGTGCAGCATGTGCTCGACAGCGGGCTTGGTGATGGCGCCCAGCGCCAGGGTGCACAGCGTGATCCCCAGCTGGGAGCCGGCCAGCAGCAGCGAGAGGTCGCGGGAGCTCTTCAGGGCCGCCCGGGCCGAGGCGCTGGTCTCGGCGGCCTCCTCCAGGCGGTACCGGCGGGCCGCCACCAGAGCGAACTCGATGGCCACGAAGAACGCGCTCAGGCCGATGATGGCGACCGTGGCCGCCATGGCGGCCATCGGACTCATGTCGCTCATGCGTTCACCCCGCTGTCGTGCCCGGCGTGCTCGCCGGCCTGCCCCTCGCGCAGCTCCAGGCGCACCGTCTCGGGCACGTGCCGGTCGACGGTGCGCACCCCCAGGTCCACGGTGCGCAGCGGCTCGTCGTCGGTGGCGCCGGCGTGGCGGGGGAGCACCACGCTGACGCTGTCGCCCGGGGCGGGGAGCCGCCGCAGCTCGGCGATGACCAGGCCGCCGATGGTCTCGAAGTCCCCCTCGGGAAGGTCGTGGCCGATGAGCCGCTCGACCTCGTCGACGTGCAGCGCACCGGGGACGAGCCAGCTGCCGTCCTCGCCGACGCGCGCCTCGCCGGCGTCCTCGGGATCGTGCTCGTCGGCGATCTCGCCCACCAGCTCCTCGGCGATGTCCTCGGTGGTGACGACGCCGGCCAGGCCGCCGTACTCGTCGACCACGCAGGCGAACTCCTCGTCGGAGTCGCGCAGCCGGCGGAGCAGGGCCGGCAGCGGCAGCGACCCCGGCACCAGCACGGGAGCGCGCGCGACGTCGGAGACCTGGACGTCGGCCAGCGCACGGTCGCCCAGTGCGAGCACGTCGCGCAGGCAGACCACTCCGACGATATCGTCGACGCCGTCGCCCAGCACGGGGAAGCGAGAGTGTCCCGAGGCCATCAGCTCCACGACGCGGCTGACCGGCTCGCCCGCCTCGACCGTGGAGACCTGCGGGCGCGGGATCATGGCGTGCTCGGTGGTGCGGTCGTGGAAGTCCAGCGTGCGGTCCAGCAGCGTGGACAGCTCCGCGGGCAGGTCGCCGCTCTCGCGCGACTCCTCGACGATGTACTCCAGATCGCGTGGCGTGGCGGCGTGCTGGACGTCCTCGACCGGCTCGATGCGCGCCAGCCGCAGCAGCAGGACCGAGGCCTGGTCGAACAGCCGGATGAGCCAGCCGAACACGCGCAGGTAGACGCCCGTGGACAGCGCCAGCCAGCGGGCGACCGGCTCAGGCCGGGCGATGGCCAGGTTCTTGGGGAACAGCTCGCCGAAGACCATCTGCACGACCGTGGAGAACAGCAGCGCGAGGACGGTCCCGATCGCGATGCCGGTGCCGAGCGGCACTCCGGCCGATCCCAGCAGCTCGCCGATGCCCTCGCCCACCATCGGCTCGGCGACGTAGCCGACCAGCAGACCGGTGACGGTGATCCCCAGTTGGGCGCCCGAGAGCATGAACGAGGTGCGGCCGGTGATGGCCAGGGCCCGCCGGGCGCCGGTGTCGCCCCGGGCGGCGCGGGCCTTCAGGCGGGAGCGGTCCACCGCCATGTAGCCGAACTCCTGGGCGACGAAGAAGCCCGTCGCCCCGGTGATCACCAGGATCACCAGCGCTCCGAGGAGGATGCTGAGGATGACGCTCATTTCGCACGCACCGCCTCGGAGCGGCGGACTCCGGTGCGCGCGCTACCTGGTGAAGGAGGCTCGTCGGATTCGGGGGAGCAGCGTCCGGTGAGGACGCTGCCGGTACTTCGGGACGGGGCCACGTGATCCTCTCTCGACTCGATTTCAGTGTGGATACGATCGCGGAGCTGGAAAAATTCCCCCGATTCTCCGCTCCGAACCCTGATCGGGGCGCTTGTTCGCCGACCGCCCGCTGCGGCGGTCCGTCAGCGCGGGCCGGGGGCCTCGGAGGCCTCGTCGGCGTCGGCTTCGGCGGGCAGCTCCCGCCATTCGCGGCGCCGGGTCTCGGCGATGGCGACGGCGGCGGCCACAGCGACGTTCAGCGAGCCGACGCGGCCGATCTGCGGGATGTAGACGGCCGTGTCGGCGGCCGACAGCAGCCCCGGCGAGCAGCCGTGGTCCTCGGCGCCCACGGCCAGGCAGACGTCGCCTTCCAGCGGGGCCTCGTGCAGCGGCACGGCGCCGCGGGCGAGTTCGACGGCGGCGACGCGGTAGCCCGCCCCGCGGGCGGCGGCCGCGGCCTGCGCGCCGGTGGACGCCTTCTCCAGACGGAGCTTCTGCTCGGTACCCAGCGCGGTCTTGCCCACCTGGGGGTGGGCCGGGTCCGCGGAGTTGCCCGCGAGCCAGACCGTCTCGATCCCGAACGTCGCGCAGGTGCGCAGGATGGAGCCCAGGTTGAACGGCTGGGTGACGGACTCGGCGATGAGGGCTATTCGGCCCTCGGTGCGCCTGCGCCAATGGCGGTTGAGTCGCTTGACGTCAGTGGGGCGCAGCTGCGTGCTCACCTGCGGTGCGTTCCTCGTGTACTGGTCGTTGCCGGTGCGGTTCGTCCTCCCACGATAGCGGCATCGGGGAGATCGGGGCAGGGGGGCTGCCGCCGTCTGCCTCCGCCCTGCCGCGCGGAGGCTCCCGGGTCAGGGCGCGCGGACGCGCAGGACCCGGAATCCGGCGCGCGAGGCGGCGCGCTCGGCCGCCATCCCCGCCTCCTGCTCCAGCCAGCGCTGCAGCGAGTCGGAGCCCAGGTTGCGCTGGACGACCAGGTGGGCCGTCCCACCGGGGGCCAGGCGGCCCAGCCAGGTGCGCAGCAGCCGGTGCAGCACCCCCTTGCCCACGCGGATCGGCGGGTTGGCCCAGACGGCGTCGAACGGCCCGGTCAGCGGCGGCTCCGGGCGCGCCCGCGCCGGGCCGCCGGCGGGCGAGCCGTCCGTATCGACCAGTTGGAAATCTACGTTGTAAAGCCCATTCTCGGCGGCGTTGCGCCGTGCCAGGTCGAGCGCGCGCCCGTTCACGTCCACGCCCAGCACCGCGGCCTCCGGCGCCCGAGCCGCCATCGACAGCGCGATCGGGCCGTAGCCGCAGCCGACGTCGAGCAGGCGTCCGCGCTCGGGCGGCGCGGGCACCGACTCCAGCAGCACCCGGGTGCCCAGGTCCACGCGGTCGGCGGAGAACACCCCGCGGTCGGTCGCCAGGCGCAGGTGCAGATCGGGCAGGACCAGGTCGACCGAGGCGGGCCGGCTGGCCGCGGCGGGGTCGGCGTCGAAGTAGTGCGGCGGGCGCGCCCGCCCCTCGCCGGGGGAGCCGCCGCCGTGCTCGCGCCGGTCCACGGCGCCTCCAATCACCTCGTGCCCCGCCGGGGCGCGCCTCGGGTGCGCCGGCCTGCGGCGGGATCGCCCGGCGCGCCGAAAGTCCGCTCGCGCACCACGGGCGCACGCTACCAGCAGCCGCCGGCCGGCGCGGGCGTGCGCTGGGCCGAAGCGGCGGACCGGCCCGATGCCGCGCGCGGAGAGCACCGCGCGGGCCGCCGTGGCTCGGGGTGCGGCGGCCCGAGGCAATCTGCGTCACAATCCGACCGGTCGGTAGTGTTGGGCCGTCGGAGAGCACGGACGAAAGGAATCAGGTCGTGGGACGTTTTGACGGCAAGGTCGCCATCATCACCGGAGCCAGCCGCGGGATCGGGCTGGCCACCGCCCGGCGCATCGCGGACGAGGGCGGCAAGGTCGTCGTCACCGGGCGCAACCCCGAGCCGCTGGAGAAGGCGGTCTCCGACCTCGGCGGTGCGGGCACCGCCGTGGGCGTCGCGGGCAAGGCGCACGACGCCGAGCACCGCGACGAGGTCGTCCGGCGGACGCTCGCCGAGTTCGGCCGCATCGACGCCCTCGTCAACAACACCGGCACCAACCCCGTGTTCGACGCGATCGTCAACGTGGAACCCGCCGCGATGGCCAAGATCTTCGAGATCAACGTCATCGCCGCCGCATCCTGGGTCAGCGCCGTCCACCGCGCGTGGATGGCCGAGCACGGCGGCGCGGTCGTCAACGTCGCCTCGCTGGCGGGCCAGCACCCCTCGCCCGGCATCGGGATCTACGGCGCCAGCAAGGCCGCCCTGATCAACCTCACCGAGCAGCTGGCCTACGAGCTGGCGGGGACGGGCATCCGCGTCAACGCCGTCGCGCCGGCCGTGGTGAAGACGAAGTTCGCCGAGGCGCTCTTCGAGGACGAGGAGAAGACCGCGGCGGGCTACCCGCTGGGCCGCCTGGGCGTGCCCGAGGACGTCGCCGCCGCCATCGCCTACCTCGCATCCGACGACGCCTCCTGGGTGACCGGCCAGACCCACACCCTCGACGGCGGACGCACGCTCGGCGCCGGCGTCGAGTAGCGCGCCGCCGAGCCGCCGCGAACCCGGCCGGGCGCCGCCCGCCGCATCCCCTCTCACCTGCGAACCGCCCTTGCGCCCCCGCGTCCGGGCGCCATTGCATTCGCAGGTGGGCAGGCGGAGGATGGTGGGTAGTCCCGCAGATGAGGACACCCAGGCGAGCACGTGCCGAGGGGAGCAGCGATGAGAGCCCGAGTCGGAGACCACCTCGTCGTCGAGGGGCCCCGAGACGACATGCACCGCCGCATCGCAGAGGTCACCCAGGTTCGCGGCAACGAGGGCGCGCCGCCCTACCGGGTCCGATGGCTGGACGAGGACGCCGATACCGAGACCCTGGTCTATCCCGGCCCCGACGCCCACATCGAGGAGAAACCCGCCGGACGCTGACCCGCCCGGTGTATGCGCTGGAGGTGGGGGAGGATGCACACCACGAAGAGGTGGAACATCGACATCCTGCTGTCAGAGGAGTCCGAGGGCGACTCCGCCCGCACTATGGCCGAGGCCGGCCTCGACTCCCAGGACGGGGTGGGGCTGCGCGGCCACGGCATGGCCCGCAAGCACCCCACCGACGACGACGTCCCCGAGATCGGCGACGAGCTCGCGGTGTCGCGTGCACTGGCCGACCTCTCCCGCCAGCTCCGGCAGGTCGCGGCCGAGGACATCAGCGACCACACCGGAACGCCCTGGCGCCCGTGAACCGGGTCCGGCGCGGGACTGCCGGACCCGGACCGCGGCTCCCGGCCGCCGCGGGGGCGGGGCCGGTCCGCGGCCCGGGCCTGCGCCACGGGCGCGGGGTGCGGGCGAGGCCGACACGCCCGCCCGGCCGGATGCGGCCGCCGGGGGCAGGGTTCCCGGGTGCCCGGTCGGACACCCTCTGCGGCCGGTTGTGGTCGCGCTGGGTGTTCGGGTTGTTCACTGATGCGTGATCATGGTGGGGCAGACTCTGGCGACATGACCACCTCTTCTGGATCGCAGTCCACGCCCTCCCGGGTGCTGGGCACCGCCGACGCGGTCACCGTCGGCGCGGCGGCCATGATCGGCGCCGGCGTGTTCGCGGTGTTCGCGCCGGCGGCGGAGGAAGCGGGCGCGTGGTTATGGGTGGCGCTGCTGATCGCCGCCGTGGTCGCCTACTGCAACGCCACCTCCTCGGCACGGCTGGCCGCGCGGCATCCGGAGTCGGGCGGCACCTACGTCTACGGGCGCGAGCGCCTCGGCGAACTGTGGGGCTACATCGCCGGGTGGGCCTTCACCGTAGGCAAGGCGGCCGCCTGCGCGGCGATGGCGCTGACCTTCGGCGCCTACGTCGCGCCCGAGTGGGCCCGGCCACTCGCGGTGGCTGCCGTGGTCGCGCTGACCGCGGTCAACTACCGGGGGCTGCGCACGTCGGCGCGTCTGGCGCGGGTGCTGCTCGCGGCCGTCCTCGCGGTGCTGGCCGCCGTGGCCGCCGTGGGGCTTCTCGGCAGCGAGGCCAACCCCGCCCAGCTCGCGGTGTCGGGCCACTGGCCCGGCTTCTTCGGCCTGCTGGGAGCCGCGGGCATGGTGTTCTTCGCATTCGCCGGCTACGCACGGATCGCCACGCTCGGCGGCGAGGTCCGCGACCCCGCCACGACGATCCCGCGGGCGATCGGCATCGCGCTGGCCGGCGTCTTCGTCGTGTACCTGGTGGTGGCCGCCGCTGCGCTGGCGGTGCTGGGCCGCGACGGGCTCGCCGCCAGCAGCGCCCCGCTGGCCGACACGGTCGCGGCGGCCGGCTGGCCCGAGCTGGTCCCGGTGGTTGCGGTGGGCGCGGCGCTTGCGAGCCTCGGCGCGCTCCTGGCGCTCATCCTCGGCGTCTCGCGGACGGTGGCGGCGATGGCCTCCGACGGCCACGTGCCGCGTTCGCTGGCGGCCACGCACGAGCGCTTCGGCGGACCGCACCGGGCCGAGACCGCCGTCGGCGCGGCCGTGTGCCTGATCGTCCTGGTCGCGGACCTGCGCGGTGCCATCGGGTTCTCCGCCTTCGGTGTGCTGGTCTACTACGCGATCACCAACGCCTCGGCGCTGCGCCTGGGCCCGCGCGAGAACCGCCCGCCGCTGCTGGTGCCCGTGGTGGGCCTGGCCGGCTGCCTGGTGCTGGCCTTCACCCTGCCCCTGAGCTCGGTGGTGAGCGGTGCCGCGGTCATCGCCGCCGGAGCCGCCGTGTGGGCCCTGCGCCGACTGGTCCTGGACCGCCGGGCCTGAACGCCGCCCCCGACGCACCGCGGCCGGGATCGGAGGCTGCGCCGGGACACGGGCCACTGCACGATCAGCGAGCCGACGCGGCCGGGGCCCCGCCGGCTGTCCCCGGCCGAGCCGGGCAGCGCTTCCCTTCGCAATGAGCGGCGCGGCGCCTAGTAGCGCGTGTCGGAACCGGTCCGCGACAGCTGCCCGAACGCGCGGCGGGCCGTGGCCGAGAGCGGGAGGCGGGCGAGCTCGCCGGCGTCGAACCAGGCGCAGTCCTCGGTGGAGCCGTCCAGCTCCACCACCCGCGGCGTCCGCGGTTCGGCGACGTGGGCGTGGAAGAACACCCACACCGCGTAGACGTCGGTCTCCGGGTCGCCCGGACCGAGTTCGCGAGTGCGGCGGTAGTGGCTGATCTCGATGAGCGCGCCCACGCCGCAGCGCTGGTCGGTCTCCTCGACCACCTCGCGGCGCAGCGCCGCGCGGGGCGACTCGCCGTGGTCGACACCGCCGCCGGGCAGGTGCCAGGTGCCCGCCCCCGGAAACCCCGGGGCGATCCGCGAGAGCAGGATGCGCCCCGCCGGGTCGGTGACCACCCCGTAGCAGGAGAACCGGCGCAGCACGGGTCCGGCGCGCTCGGCCTCCTCCTCTGCAAGCGCGTCGGCGGCCGGCTGCGGCGGCAGCGCGACCGCCGCGCGCAGGGGGACGCTGCGCCCGCCGGGGGCGTCCGGGGCCCGGTCGACGGGGGCGGTGTAGTAGATCCGGTCAACGTGCAGCTCCACCGTGCCGCCGTCGGCGCGGCGCGCTTCGGCGAGCTCGGTGCGCACGTCGCAGGGCGCCAACGGGACGCCGGCCGGGAGCCCGGCGGCGCCGCGGGCTACCTCGGCGGGGTCGTCGCCGAAGCGGACCCGTGCCCCTGCCAGGCGCTCCCCGCCGGGCGCCCCGCCCGCGTCCAGCACCGCCCGGCCGTCGGCTCCGACAAGAGCGAGGTGGGCCGTGGCCCGGCGCGCGCGCCGCGGGGAGCCCGCGGCGTCCGGAGCGCTCACAGCCCCGCGTCGGCGGTGCGGCCGACCTCGGGGTGGGGCGGTGCGGGGGCGCGCGAGGCGTGCACCATCCGCAGCAGGTCGTCGAGTCCGGGCACGGTCTGGACGTCGTGGTCGGCGCCCTCGTTGCGCTCGTGCCGGTCGACCAGCACGGGGTGCAGGCCCGCGGCCACGGCGCCGAGCGCGTCGGCGTGCAGTTGGTCGCCGACGTGCCAGGCGCGCTCGGGCGGCACCTGGACGCTCCGGCAGGCGGCGTGGAAGATGCGCGGGTCGGGCTTGCCCGCTCCCACGGTGTCGGCGCAGGCCACCGTCGGGAAGTATCCCCCGAGGTCGAGCGCGGCCAGCTTCTCGCGCTGCAGCTGCTCGATGCCGTTGGTGACCACGGCCAGCCGCAGGCCGCCGCGGGCGAGCTCGCCGAGCACGGGGACCACGTCGCGGAAGGGCGCCCACGCCGAGCGGTGCTCCGAAAGGTAGATCTGGTAGAGCTCGTCGCAGTGCTCGTCGGCGATGCGGGCGTGGCCCGCCTGGATCGCCAGGGCGCGCACGCGCTCGCGGCGCTGCTCCTGCAGGCTGAGGCGGCCGGCGATGTAGGCGCCGAACGAGATGTCGGTCTGGACGTCCCACAACCGGCGGGCGGCGGAGAACTCCGGGTGCCCGAGGCGCTCCATGATCGTGCGCAGTCCCGCCGAGCTGGCGGCCCGGTCGTCGAGCAGGGTGTCGTCGAGGTCGAAGAAGATCGCCTCGGGTGCGGGGGCTGTTGGGGGCATCGTTCCTTTTCCGTCGTCCCTGGTTGAGGGCAACCTCAAACACTGCCACGGTACCGGGCGAACTGCGCAAACGCGGCGGTGGGCCGGGTCCGGGCGGCCCTGCGGCCGCGTCGGACCGGCGCCGATGGGACCGGCCGCGCCCCCTGCCGGATCCCCTCTGGCCGGATTCGGTCACCGCGCTCAGGGCACGCGCTGATTCCACGCCATCGACGCGACGGCCGCCGCCGCGGCTAGGAGCAGGCCCACGAGCACGAACCGGGTGACGATCTCGCGGTCGACGGTCTCGCTGCCCAGGGACGAGCCGATGTCGTCGTAGACGTCGCTCAGTTCGGCCTCGGACTCGGCCTCGTAGAAGTGGCCGTCGGTGTCGGCGGCCAGCCGCTCCAGGGCGCCCTTGTCGATGTCGGCCTCGACCGGTTCCCCGTTGATCTCGATGATGGCGGCGCCGGTGCCGAAGGCGATCGTGGAGACCGGGACGCCGATGTCGGCCGCCTCCCTGCTGGCGGCGGTGATGGGGCGCCCACTGGTGTTCTCGCCGTCGGAGAGCAGCACGACGGCCGACGGCGGCGGGTTCCGCCCCGCCTCCTCGTCGAAGGAGCGGATGGACTCCAGTGAGGTGAAGACCCCTTCGCCGATGGCCGTACCCGGCGACATCTGCAGCGTCTCGATGGAGTCGGTCACGGCCTGGTGGTCGTGGGTGGGCGAGGAGATGACGCTGGCGGTCGAGGAGAAGGCGACCAGCCCGACGTTGAAGCGGTCGGGCAGCGAGTCGACGAACCCGCGCGCGGACTCCTTGGCGGCGATCAGCCGGTTGGGGTCGACGTCGTTGGCCGCCATGGAGGGCGACACGTCGATCGCGACCATGATCGTGGCGCGCTCGCGGGGCACCTCGACGGGCATCGCGGGCCGGGCCACCGAGGCGATCAGCACGGCCACGGCCAGGAAGTACAGGGCGGCGCCGACGTGGCGCTGCCAACCGGAGCGCCGGGGCGCCACGCGGTCCAGCAGCGCGAGGTTGGTGAACCTGAGCGTGTTCTCGCGGCGGCGGTACTGCAGCAGGACGTAGGCGGCGACGAGCGTGGCGAGGGCGAGCAGCAGCCAGAGCCACGCTGGCGATAGGAATGTCACCCGGTCGTCCTTTCTGCGTGCCTGCCTGGGCGCGCCCGGAGGCGCTCTTGCTCGGCCGGCGCGGGCGCTGCCTTGCGCACGTTCGGCGGCCGCCTGGGGCTCAGCGGGGGATGGCCGGCGTGTGCCGGGACAACCGGTGGGCGGTGCGGCGCTGCTCGATCACGAACCGCGCCATGTCCGCGATCCAGTCGCGATCGGTGCGCAGGGTCAGCTGCGGGACCCCGCAGCGCCGCAGTGCCGCACGGACGGCGGCGCGCTGGTCCTGGGCGGCCTGGCGGTAGTCGCGCCGGACGCGGGGGCTGAGGCGGACCTCGCGCGTGCGCCCGGACTCGGGATCCTGCATAGCGACCAATCCTATGTCGGGCAGGTCCAGCTCGCGGGGATCGACCACCTCCACCGCCAGCACCTGGTGCCGGGCGGCCAGGCTGCGCAGCGGCCGCTCCCAGTCGGCGGGCGCCTGCGCCGAGACCGCCTCGGGCGGGGTGTCCAGGAAGTCGGAGACGACCACCCGCAGGCCGCGGCGCGACCGGGTGCGCGCCAGGTCCTCCAGCGCGTCGGCGAGGCCGGCGCCCTCGGCGTCGGAGGTGTCGCCCTCGGGTGCGGCCGCCACGGTCGACAGCAGCGACATCAGCGCGGCCTTGCCCGAGCGTGCCGGCCAGCGGCGGATGCGGCCGCGGTGCAGGAAGTGCGCGCCGAAGCGGTCGCCCACCCGCTGGGTGAGCACGGTGACCGCGGCCATGGCGCCGACCGCGACCTCGCGCTTCTGGGAGTCCACAGTGCCGAAGTCCATGCTGGCCGAGAGGTCCAGCAGCGTCCAGCTCTCCAGCTCGCGGTCGGCGACCAGGTCGCGGACGTGGGGCACGGTGGTGCGCGCGGTCACCGACCAGTCCATCAGCCGCACGTCGTCCTCGCCGGGCTGGTACATCCTGGCCTCGGCGGGCTCGCTGCCGGGGCCGGACCGCAGTCCCAGGTGCTCGCCGTGCAGCAGGCCCTCCAGCCGGCGGACGATGCGCAGGTCCAGCCGGTGCAGGGCCTCGTGCATCCGCGGGTCGAGCCCGGGGGCGATGGGGCGCTGGGACATCGCGGCCGCCTAGCGCACCGCCGCGGCGGCCTGCTCGCCGCTGGGCGGGTCGTCCCAGATGACGCGGGGCGGCGGCACCGCGGCCAGCACCCGGTCGACGACCTGGGTGGTGGAGACGCCGTCGGCCAGCGCGTCGAAGGTCAGTACGAGCCGGTGCGCCATGACGTCGCGGGCCAGAACGCGCACGTCCTCGGGCAGGACGTAGTCGCGGCCGCGGATGAGCGCCAGCGCGCGTGCGGCGGCGACCAGGCCCAGGCTGGCGCGCGGGCTGGCGCCGACCTCCAGCACCCGGCGCAGTTCGGGCACGCCGTAGCTCTCGGGCTCGCGGGTGGCCATCACCAGGCGCACGACGTAGTCGGCGATGAGTTGGTGGACGTGCACCCGCTCGGCGTCCTCCTGCAGCTCCTTCAGCGTGACCGGGTCGAGGATCTGGTGGGGCTCGGGCGGGCGGGCGCTCATCCGCCGCAGGATCTCCATCTCCTCGTGGGCGCGCGGGTGGTCCACGACGACCTTCATCAGGAACCGGTCGCGCTGGGCCTCGGGCAGCGGGTAGACACCCTCGGACTCCACCGGGTTCTGCGTGGCGATGACGATGAAGGGGTCGGGCAGCGGATGGGTGGCGCCGCCCAGCGAGACCTGCTTCTCGGCCATGACCTCCAGCAGCGACGACTGCACCTTGGCGGGCGCGCGGTTGATCTCGTCGGCGAGCACGAAGTTGGCGAATACCGGGCCCAGCTCCACGTCGAACTGCTCGGTCGAGGGGTGGTAGATGCGCGTGCCCACGATGTCGGAGGGCACCAGGTCGGGCGTGAACTGCACGCGCGCGAACGAGCCCCCGGTGACCTTGGCCAGGGTGGAGACCGCCAGGGTCTTGGCGATGCCGGGCACGCCTTCCAGCAGGCAGTGCCCGCGCGCGATGAGCGCGACCATGCCGCGCTCGACCATCTGGTCCTGGCCGACGATGACGGTCGAGACCTCCTGCAGGGCCGCGCGCAGCAGGCGCGTGGGCTCGCCGGTGGAGCCGCCCCGCGGACGCGGTCCGGAGTCCTCGCCGTGCCCGCCCGGGAGATCGGATTCGGCCATGTCACCAGCCTTTCCAGTGCGGCGCGGTCACCGCTGCCCGCCGCCGGGTACGTTGATGGTCACGCACCGGCGATGCTACCCGCAACGCAGGCGGGGAACCGGCAGCCCGGTGCCGACGCGATCTGGGCCGTGGCAGGCGAGAGGAGGCCCCGGTGCCCCTGCACGAGGCGGACCCGCGCCAGCTGGGACCGTTCCGGCTCAGCGACCGGGTCGGCGCCAGCGCCGAAGGCGTCGTCTACAGCGGCCGCGACTCCCGCGGGCGGCGGGTGAGCGTGGCGATGCTCAGCTCCGGCGCGGCCGCCGACCCGGCTGCGCGCGACCGCTTCGCCGCGGCGGTGCGCGGTGGCAAGGGCGTCGCCGACCCTCCGAAGGTGCTCGCCTCCAGCCTCGCGAGTCCCGCCGCGTCATGGGTGGCCGTGCGCGGCGGGGGACCGCGCGGTGCCGAGGCCTTCCTTGAGCCCGTGGCGGTGGCGGCGGGCGCCTCGGCCGGCGCCGAGGCGGCGCCCTCCTACGCGCCGTACTGGTCTGCGGGCGGGAACCCCGGCCCGGCCGCGGCCGCGTGGTCGTGGGCCTCGGTGGGGCACCGGCGCGGGGCGGGCTCACCGGCGCGTCCCGGGTGGCCCGTGGTCGTCGCGCTGCTGGTGGCGCTGCTGCTGATCGCCGTGGTGGTCGTGGCGGTCTTCCTGCTGCTGCAGAATATGTCGGTCCAGGCCAGCCAGCCGCCGCCGCAGCCGTCCTCGGGGCAGGGGTCGCCGTCGGCGGGGCCCAGCGGCGGCTCCGACGGGCCGCCGCAGCCCCCGCCGCAGGAGCCGACCCCGGCCTCCTCGCCCAGTGGCGACGTTCCCAGCGTGGACGTGGACGAGGACGACTACCCGGCGGGCGAGGTCCCCGCCGAGCCCGAGGACCAGGCCTAGCCGGTGGTCCGCCGTCGATCTTGTAGCCATCGTGAAGGAAAACGATTTCCATTTGCGATAGCTACAAGCTGTGTGGGGCCTCCCTCTGGTCGGCCGTACCGGAGGAACAAAACGAGGGTGAACCGGCCCGCTCCAGACCCACTTCAGAGAATGTCACGGAACGATAACGGGATTTCGTGGGCGTCTCGCAATGGAGTGCGTTTGCCCAGGTCAGAGGTGCTAGCTCCGCTGTTTTGGGAATAGATTAGCGGGACAATTGGAATCTACATCGTAAAGGTGGCTGTGTGTGACCGGCCACCAGGATTGCCCTGCCCGCGAACGAGGTAGGACACCACCGCACGCCACCGACCATCGGCCCGGAGGAACTCCATCCATGGAACTGCTCACCGAAGACCAGATCAGCGACGGCCTGCGGCGGCTCGACGGCTGGGAGCGCGACGACGGCGCCGACGCGATCCGGCGCACCGTGCGCATGCCCGACTTCATGAGCGGAATCCACCTGGTCACCTCGGTCGCCCACGCCGCCGAGGAGGCCGGGCACCATCCCGACGTGGACATCCGCTACAACCGGATCACCTTCCACCAGACCACGCACGCCGCCGGCGGTCTGACCGCTGCCGACATGCAGCTGGCCGCGCGTATCGACGAGCTCGTCTCCGCCGCCCTGTCGCACGCCTGAGCCGACCGCGGGCGGTCGCGGGCGGCCGCGGCAGGCCCGGGACCTGCCGCACCGACGGACCGGCGGGTCAACCCCGCCGCGCCCCCAGCCGCGAACGGCGGATCTTGCCCGAAGGGCTGCGCGGCAGCTCGTCGGCGAACGTGATGTGGCGCGGGTAGGCGTGCGAGGCGAACCGGGTGCGCACGATCTCGCGCAGGTCCTCGGCCAGGTCGTCGTCGCCTGCGGCCCCGCCGTACAGCACCACCGTCGCCGCCACCAGCTGGCCGTGCACCTCGTCGGGCTCGCCGTAGACCGCCGCCTCCTCGACCGCGGGGTGCTCCAGCAGCGCCGACTCCACGTCGAAGGGGCCGATCCGGTAGCCCGACGTGAGGATGGCGTCGTCGTCGCGCGAGGCGAAGTACAGGTTGCCCGCGCGGTCGCGCGTGCCTGCGTCGCCGGTCAGGTACCACCGGCCCTCGGGCGTGAAGCGGGCCGCGGTGGCCGCGGGCGCGTCGCGGTAGCCGGTGAACCACATGAGCGGGCTGGCCTCGGCGTCCACGCCGATGCGGCCGAGCGCGCCGGGCGGAGCCTCCTCGTCGGCGACGGCTTCGAGTACGCCGGCGCGCCACCCCGGCAGCGCGGTGCCCAGCGAGTCGGGGCCGGGCTCGGCGCCATCGGCGGCCGCGGTCGGATCGTTGGCGCGGCCCGCGCACATGCCCAGCTCGGTCTGGCCGTAGTGGTCGCGCACGGGCACTCCGAACACGTCGCGGGCCCACTCCAGCACGTCGGCGCCCAGCGGTTCGCCGGCGCTGGAGAGGCGGCGCACGGCGATCTCGGGCGGCAGCGTCTTCAGGATCGCCCGCAGCGAGCGGTACACCGTGGGCGCTGCGGCCAGGTTGGTGACCCCGTGGACGGCCAGGACGTCCAGCACCAGCTCGGGGTCGAAGCCGGCGTTCAGGTGCAGGGTGCGGTGCCCGGCCAGCAGCGGTGAGATCAGACCGTGGTAGAGGCCGTAGGCACCGCTGGGGTCGGCGGTGTTCCAGTAGACGTCGTCCCCGGTGACATCCAGCCCGAAGCGGTGGTAGGCGTGGAAGGCGGCCAGGGCGCGCACGGGGACCGGTATCCCCTTGGCCGGCCCGGCGCTGCCCACGGTGTGCATCAGCACGAAGGGGGAGCCGCCGCCCACCGCCGCGGCGGGGGCCGCCGCGCCCGCGCCCGCCGCCGCGAGCCCGGCGAGGGTGCGGTCGCCCTCGCGCAGCGGGGCGGCGCCCGTGGTGGCGACCCGGGCGACCGACCCCTCGGGCAGGTCGGGCCCGGGGTCGAGCTTGGCGCGCTGGTCGTCGTCGGCGACGACCAGCGCGGTGCCGGGCGTGAGGCGGTGCGCGATCGCCGAGGGGGCGAAGGTGGTCAGCAGGGGCACGTGGACCGCGCCGAGCCGCCATATCGCGAGCGCCGCCACGGCGAGGTCGGAGCCCCGGGCCACCATGGTGGCCACGTCGTCGCCGGAGCGCACGCCTTCTGCGGCCATGCCCGCGGCCAGCGCCGCGGAGCGGTCGGCCAGCTCGCCGTAGGTGACGTCGCGCGCGTCGAGGTCGGCCCCGATCTCGGTGAGGGCGACGCGGTCGCGGGGGTGGCGGTCGCAGAGGAGGTCGGCCACCGATGCGGTGGGGGTGTCGTAGGTGGCGAGCCAGTCGCGTACCTGCTGCGCCGGGTCGGGCATCGGTGGTCGTCCCCTTGTCCGGTGGTGGGTTGGGTTTCGGGCCTATCCCGTATCAGACTATGTCCCTTCCTGTGATGTGCATCCCAGGGACGGGCGGCCGGAACGCCGGTGGTGCCCGCCGTTCGGTGAAACGAGGGTGTCGGAGATGAACGCAGACGCGGAGGAAGCCGGCCGGAGGCTGGGCCTGGACGAGCGGGCGCAGGCCTGGCTCGACGAGGCCGCCGCCGTGGAGGCGCCCGGCGGCGGGCCGGAGGTGGCGCCGCCTTCCCGAGCCCGGGAGGCGCTGGCACCGCTGGGGCCCGCGCGGGCCGACGAGGACGCGATCGCGGCGCTGTGGCCCGACGGCTCCTGGCCCGAGGAACTGATGTGGGTGGTCGGGCGCATGTACGCGCGTCTTGCCGGCGACCTGGCTGAGGACCGGCCCCAGTGGCGCGACTGGCCGGTGCTGGTGCACTCCGCCGACGCGCGGGTGCGCTGCGCGATGCCGGTCGCGCTGACGGCCGCGGTTCCGCTGGTGCTCGCAGAGCACGCCCGCTGGGGCGTGCCGGCCTCGGTGAGCGCGGCGACCCTGGCCGACGTCGGGCGCCACCTGGCCCAGACCCGCGCCATGTTCGGGCGGGTGGGCCTGGAGACGGCGGCATGGGCGGCACTGCACTTCCGGTGCGGCCTGTACGAGCTGGGGCGGCTGCAGTACGAGCCCAACCGGGTGCGCACCGACGCCGCGGTGCGCTGGTACGCGCCGCAGGAGACGCTGGAGCCGGAGCTGGCCCGCGGTGCGCCGGTCCTGCGGCTGCACATCCCCGCCGACGGGCCGCTGGCCCCGGAACGGGTGGACGCGTCGCTGGCGCGGGCGCGGGGCTTCTTCGCCGACTGCTTCGGTGCCGACTACCCGATCGCCTCGTGCTCGTCGTGGCTGCTGGATCCGCAGCTGGCGGCGTACCTGCCGGAGGCGTCCAACATCCTCGCCTTCCAGCGGCGGTTCACGCTGGTGGAGGAGGACGCGCCCGGGGACGAGGACGTGTTCCGGTTCGTCTTCGGCATGCCCGCCGTCGACGTGGACCGCGCCCCGCGGCGGAGCCGGCTGGAGAGGGCCGCGGTCGAGCACCTGCGGGCGGGCCGCCACTGGAGGGTGCGTACGGGTTGGCTGCGCCTCTAGGCTCCCCCGGTGGAGCGGCCGCCCCGGCGCGCCGCTAGTCTGCGGCGCCCGGGCCGTCGTCCGGGTCGGCTCCGGAGCTCCATCCGGCGGTGCCGACCCGGCCGGCGCCGGAGCACTCCCGGCAGCGGCGGGGGACCACCATCTCCCCGGTGATGTCGCTGCCGGAGTAGCCGACGACGGAGACGCGCAGCCCGCTGCCCTGGCAGGCCTGGCAGACGATCATGAGGTCCATCCCCGCAGCATAGGCCCGTGTCGCCCCTGCGGTCAGCCGGCGGCGCCCTCCACCAGGTCTAGGCCGGACAGCAGGGCGGCGAGGCGCTCCTCGTCGTGCTCGACCACCGGGGCGTATTCGGTGACGGCGACGCCGACGACGCTGTGGTGGGCGGCCACGGCGGCGAGCGCGCGGGCGACGGCGGCGACACCGGGACCGCCGGGCGCCGGCACGGAGACGGCGGGCATCTCCAGGGGGTCGCATACGTCCATGTCCAGGTGCACGTAGGCGGGGGAACCGGCGCGGCGGCCGGCGGTGAGGCCGCGGGGGTCGGCGGCGAGTTCGGTCGGGCCCAGCGCGGTGACGGCGTTGTGGGCGATGTAGGCGCGCTCGGGCGGGTCGAGGTCGCGGACGCCGGCGAGCACGATCTGCTCGGGGGAGAGCGCGGGGGCCTCCCGGCCCATCAGGTCGGGGTGGCCCTCGCCCAGCAGGGTTCGCAGCGCCATGCCGTGGGCCAGGCCGCTGGGGGACTGGGCAGGCGAGTTGAGGTCGGCGTGGGCGTCGACCCAGTAGACGGTCATGCCGGGGTGGCGGCGGGCGAGGTGCTGGGCGGCGGCGGTGTCGCAGGCGCAGTCGCCGCCCAGGGTGAGGATGCGCGCTGGATCGCGGCGGGCGAGGCGCTCGCGCATGCGCTGGGTGGTCTGGGCGAGGGTGTCGAGGTTGCGGACGCCGTCGCGGGCGGTGCGGGGGCCTTCGGAGACGGCGATGTGCAGCCGCCCGGCGTGGGTGGGCACCAGGCGGGCCAGGGCGCCGGCCCCGGCGGCCACACGCACGTCGTCGCCGCCCTGCCAGAGGGGGACGACCAGATCGACTTCGCGTTGCCACACCATGGGTTCACCCTAGGGGCGCGGGGCGGCGGCCGCAGGGGAACCCGGCTACGGAACGTGACCGGCAGCGGCCACGCCCGCGCGTAAACCGTTCCGGGCGTGCGGGGGAGGGCCCAAGCCGCCCCGCGGGGGAGCCCGCCGGGCCTGCCCCGCGCAGCCCGTGCCTGCCTCAGCCGGCCGGTTTGGCCGCGGTGACGCGCAGGCGCACGTAGTCGGCCCACCAGCCGCCGCTGTGGCGCAGCACCGGGCTCAGCCGATCGGTGAGGCGGTCGATGAAGGAGTCGGGGTCGGGTGCGCCGGACAGCAGCGGGCCGCCGAACATGCGCAGCCAGCCGGCCAGGCCGTCCTCGCCCTCCAGGCGGGTGGGGCGGTCGAACAGCCAGGCGCCGGTGACCTTCAGCCCCGCCTCGTCCAGCACGGCCGAGTACTCGTCGATACCGGGGAAGTACCAGCCGCCGTCGGCCTCGGGCAGGCCCTGTTCGGCGCGCAGCGCGCGGGCGGCGCCCCGGATCGCGCCGACGTTGCCGGCGCCCCCCAGTTCGGCGACCAGGCGGCCGCCGGGGCGCAGCGCGCGGGCGATCCCGGCGGCCGCGGCGCCGGCGTCGGGGATCCAGTGCAGCACGGCGTTGCTGAGCACGGCGTCGAACCCGGGCTCCAGGTCCAGGCTGCGCAGGTCGGCAACGCGCAGGTCGAGGTGGGGGAAGCGCTCGCGGGCGCGGTCGATCATCTCCGGGCTGGAGTCGACACCGACGACATCGGCCCCGGCGTCGGCCAGGGCCGCCGCGAGGTCGCCCGTGCCGCATCCGGCGTCGAGAATCCGCTCGCCGGGGCGGGGGGCCAGTTCTCCGATGAGGTCGCCCCCGTGGCGGGCGACGAAGGAATGGCGGTCGTCGTAGAGGAGGGGGTCCCATCGCTGTACTGCCATGGCGGAAACCTATCGCGTCGTCTCATTGTACGAAATTCAGTTCTCATGATTCGGACGCCAGGTGTGCGCCCGCGCCCGACTTCCGGCGGCGGGCGGATGGCCGTGGACGGCGACAGCGCCCACCCCGGCGCGCCGGGGTGGCAGGGGGCGGTGCGCTGCGGTGTTACGCGGTCGCCGCCGCCGGAATGCGAGGGAGAAGGTGGCGCCGTGGCCCGCTGTGCCCGGCTGGATTCGATGCGTGCCGACGTGATAAGCATAGGGTGTCCGGCTGAGAGTTTTCACAGGATTATCGTTCCGGCATCTCGATGGCAACGAAACAATAACGACGCGACGATGCCGTTTCGGTCTCCTGCGGAGGTTTCGGGCACCGCCGGCCCCCGGACCAGAGCCCCCGTCACGAAAATCGCACCCCCCTTGGCCACACAGACGCGAAACGACGCACCCGACCGCACCCTCAACCCGGCGGGCACCCCGTCGCAACGCCGGTTCCTGCCGGAGGTGCAGGGGCTGCGCGCCGTGGCGGTGGGGCTGGTGCTCGTCTACCACCTCGACCACGACCTGCTGCCCGGCGGTTATGTGGGCGTGGACGTGTTCTTCGTGATCTCGGGGTTCCTGATCACCTCGCTGCTGCTGCGCGAGGCGCGCCGCTACGGGCGGGTGTCGCTGGCGGGCTTCTACGTGCGACGGATCCGGCGGATCCTTCCGGCGGCCTCGGCGGTGCTCGTGGCGACGGGGGCGGGGGCGCTGTGGCTGCTGCCGGAGCCCCGGCTGGCCGAGACCGCGCGGGAGCTGGCGGCCGCGGGCCTGTATGTGGAGAACCTGGCGCTGGCGGACCGGTCGGTGGACTACCTGGCGGCCGAAAGTGCGCCGAGCCCGGTGCAGCACTTCTGGTCGCTGGCGGTGGAGGAGCAGTTCTACCTGGTGTGGCCGCTGCTGTTCGCGGCGTGTGCGGCCCTGGGGGCGCGGTGGGTGCGGCTGCGGGTTCTCGGCGCGGCGATGGCGGGGGTGCTGGCGGTGTCGCTGACCTGCTCCGTGGCGGCGACGTTCACGGATCCGGCCCCGGCCTATTTCCTGCCGCAGACGCGGGTGTGGGAGCTGGCGGCCGGCGGTGTGCTGGCGTCGGCGTCGGGCCGGTGGGTGGGGCCGCCGGCGGCGCGGTGGTGTCTGGGCTGGGCGGGTCTGGGCGCGATCGGGTGGGCGGCGCTGTCCTACAGCGATGAAACGCCGTTTCCGGGGGTGGCGGCGGTGGTGCCGGTGGCGGGCGCGGTCGCGGTGATCGCGGCGGGGGAGAACGGGGGCCGGTGGTCGTCGTTCGGGCTGCTGTCCAATGCGGCGGCGCGGTGGGGCGGCGACGTCTCCTATGCGCTGTATCTCTGGCACTGGCCGGTGGTGGTCTTCACGCTGGCGCTGACGGGCGGCGAGGCGCTGTCGCCAATGTGGGCGGTGCTGGCGGGGGCGGCCTCGGTGGTGCTGGCGTGGTTGACGAAGGCGGTGGTGGAGGATCCGGTGCAGCGGCGGGGGTGGCTGCGGTCGGGGCGGCGGGCGGGGGTGTTCGCCGTGGTGGCGGCGCTGGTGGTGGCGTCGGTGGGCGGTGGGTTGTACGCGCGCTACGAGTGGCTGCGCAGCGTGCGGTTCGACCCCGCGGTCCACGTCGGCCCGCGGGCTCTGGGCACCCCAGAGCCCACCGCCTCCTCCGGCGCGCCCGTCTATCCCTCGCCGGTGGCGGCCGATGACGACCTGCCCGAGGTCTACCGCGACGAATGCCAGGCGGCCAAGGACGAGACCGGGCTCGCCCCCTGCGTCTACGGCTCCGACGACGCCGACACCGCGGTCGCCGTCGTCGGCGACTCCCACGCCACCCACTGGGTGCCGGCCCTGCGCAGGGTCGCTCAGGAGCGCGACTGGCGGGTGCACGTCTACACCAAGGCCTCCTGCGGGTTCACCTCGGCGAGACTGGAGCTGCCCGGTGCCGGACGCCCCTACGACGAGTGCGAGCGCTACAACCGGGCCGTCCTCGACGAGCTCACCGGCGACCTGCGCCCCGCCCTCGTCTTCACCAGCTCCAGCGCGCTGGCGACCAAGGACGGCGCCTCCTCCGAGGCCGGGGACCGCGCCGGGATCGCCGCGGGCATGATCCGGCTGTGGGAGCCGCTCGACGCGGCCGGTAGCGACGTTGTGGCCATCCGCGACACGCCCACGACCCGGATCCGCCCCTCCGAGTGCGTCTCCCGGTACCCGGAGGAGCCGGAGCGGTGCGGACGCACCCGGGACGAGGCCTTCGCGGCGGAGGACCCCCAGCTGATCGCGGCTCGCGAAACCGACGCCGACGTCGCCGTCGTCGACCTCAGCGACGAGTTCTGCACCGGCGGCAGCTGCCCTCCGGTGATCGGCAACGTGCTGGTCTACCGCGACAGCCACCACATCACCGCCACCTACTCCCGGTTGCTGGCCCCGGACCTGCAGGCCGCGGTGCAGGAGGCGGTCGGCGACCGCTGAAGGCGCCCGGTCCGCGGCGTCGGCGCCCGGCGCCGCAGCCTGCGCCGCCCGGATCTGAGTAGCGGTACTCGGGCGCCGCCGCCCGGCCGCCGCCACCATCGTCGGTATGAGCACTACACCGGTACGACCCAATACGACCTCGGCGTTCTACCTGCAGTCCGCACTGTCCTTCGGAGTCTCGGCCGCCGCCGTGTGCACGGGGATCGCCTTCCTCCCCGTCGACCCGTGGATGCGTGCGTTCCTCGCGCTCGGCCTGCTCTACGTCATCACCTCGGCGTTCGCCCTCGCCAAGTGCGTGCGCGACCGCCAAGAGGAGACCACCGTCTCCGGAAGGGTCGACCAGGCCCGCCTGGACAAGCTGCTCGCGGAGCACGACCCGTTCAGGACCGACGTCCACTGAGCCGCCGGCCCGCGACAGCGCTCCTGGGACGGCGGCCTCGGGCACGCGCTCCGGGGCCGGATCGCCGGTCCGCCCGCGACGGTTTCAGATCTCGGCGGGCGCCGACGCGGGTCGGGGCGCGGTCTCCAGGGCGCGCTCGTAGCACACGCTCTCCGGGCAGGCCGCATACGGGCCGTACCGCGGGATCCTGCGGTAGCCGCAGCGCTCGTAGAGCCGCATCGCCTCCGGCTGCCGCCCCCCGGTCTCCAGGCGTATCCGGACCGCGCCGCGCTCGCGGGCGGCGTCCTCCAGCGCGTGCAGCAGCGCCGCGCCGATCCGGCGGCCCCGCCAGGCGGGCACCACATACATCCGCTTCAGCTCGAAGGTGTGCTCGTCGAGGCGGCGCAGCCCGCCGCAGCCCACCACCTCGCCGCCCACGGACTCGGCGGCGGCCAGGAACACCTCGGTGTTTGCGGCCGAGGGCTTCTCACCCTGTTCGAGGTCCCCTCCGTAGCGTTCGACCGTCTCGGCCTCCTGGTCGCGGCGCAACCGGACGCCGGCGGGGTCGTCCCAGGCCATCTCGATGATCTCGATACGCACGGTGGACCAGGATAGCCGCGCCGGGTGCGTTCGGCCTCACCGGTCGTCGGCGCCGAGCCGGTAGAGGACGTGCCGCTTCAGCGGGTGGCCCTCCGGCAGGGACGGGTGGTCGAAGTCGTCGGTGGAGGAGTGGCGCATGCCCAGCCGCCGCATCACCGCACGCGAGCGGACGTTGGCGGGGACGGTGAATGAGACGATCTCGGCCAGCCCGCAGTCGTCGAACCCGAACGCGGCTGCGGCCCTGGCGGCCTCGGTGGCATAGCCGCGGCCCCAGGCGTGGCGGGCCAGCCGCCATCCCACTTCCACGGCCGGGGTGAAGTGCGCGGGGAAGACGGCCCGCTGCAGCCCGGTGAAGCCGACGAACCCGCCTGTGGCGGCGACCTCCACCGCCCACAGGCCGAAGCCGTGCTCGGCCAGGTGCGCCGCGATGCGGTCGGCTGCGGCGTCGGACTCGCGGCGGGTCAGCACCTGCGGAAAGTGCTCCATCACCGCGGGGTCGGCGTTGAGCCGGGCGAAGGGCTCCCGGTCGGCGGCCCGCCAGCCGCGCAGCAGCAGACGGGCAGTGCGCAGCCGCACGTCGTCGTCCATTGCGGCAGACTATCGGCGCCCGCCCGGTCGGCCCGCGGCGCCTCCGCGCGCCGGCCGGGCGGTCCGCGGACTCAGGCGTTGGGCGGCAGGTCGGTGCCCGCGCCCCGGCGGCGGGGGCGCACCGGGTCCGGCCGGTGCGGGGGCGCGCCCGCCTCGTCGGCGCCCTGCACCCGAAAGCCCGCGTCGCGCACCATCTGCAGGTCCTCGGCGCCCGGCACGCCCTCGCTGGTCAGGTAGTCGCCCAGGAAGATCGAGTTGGCCAGGTGCAGCGCGAGCGGCTGGAGGCCGCGCAGGTGTATCTCGCGCCCGCCGGCCAGGCGCACCTCGGAGTCGGGGAAGACCAGCCGGGCGGCTGCGAGGATGCGCAGGCACCGCTGGGGGGTCAGCTCCCAGCGTCCGGCCAGGGGTGTGCCGTCGAAGGGGATGAGGAAGTTGACCGGGACGGAGTCGGGGTCGAGGCCGCGCAGGTCCCCGAGGGCGTCGACGAGGTCCTCGTCGCTCTCGCCCATGCCCGCGATCAGCCCGGAGCAGGAGGAGAGGCCGGCCCGCCGGGCCTGCCGCACCGTGTCGACGCGGTCGGCGAAGCCGTGTGTGGAGCAGATCTCGGCGTAGCGCTCACCCGAGGTGTTGAGGTTGTGGTTGTAGGCGTCGACGCCGGCCTCGCGCAGCCGATCTGCCTGGCCGGGGGAGAGCAGCCCGAGGCAGGCGCACACCTCCACGCCGGGGCTCTCCTCCTTGATGCGGGCGACGGCGGGGGCCAGGCGGGCGACGTCGCGGTCGGTGGGGCCGCGTCCGCTGGCCACCAGGCAGACCCGCGCCGCGCCGCCCTCGACGCCGCAGGCGGCCGCCGCGCGGGTCTGCTCGGGGCTCAGCCAGGTGTAGGTGACGATGTCGGCGGTGGAGCCCAGCCGCTGGGAGCAGTAGGTGCAGTCCTCAGGGCAGAGCCCGCTCTTGAGGTTGACCAGGTAGTTGAGTTTGACGCGGTCGCCGAAGAACCGGCGGCGCACCCGGCCGACGGCTGCGACCAGCTCCAGCAGCCCGTCGTCGGGCCAGGACAGGACGCCGAGCAGGTCTGCGGGGGACGGGCGTTCGCGGCGCAGGGCCGCCTGGGCGAGTCCGGCCGCGGTGGGCCGGTGTTCGGGTCGGGCCATGGCCTCGATCCTGGTCCGCCGGGGTGCGGCGGGCCATCGGTCGAACCGGCCAAAGTTCGGGCGCCCGGATTTGTGCGGGTCCCCCCGTACGGATGGCCGGTCCGGGCATCCGTGCACGAGGGGCGGCCGAACGGCAGGCCCGGCGTCAGGCGCGGCGCCCGGTCAGGGCCAGGAGGCGGGTCTGGGGGTCGGCGTCGTCGCCGACCGGCACCTGTGGGGCGAACAGGGCGCCCGCGCCCGGGCTGCGCCCGCCCAGCCAGTCCAGCAGCGCCTCGACCAGGCCGGGGTCGAGCTTCTCGTCGTCGCCGATGGCGCGGGCGAGGTCCCAGGCGTGCACGCCGAGGTCGAAGGTCATCTGCCAGAGGTAGGCCTCGCCCTCGGCGTCGCCGAAGGACAGGTGCACGGTCCGCTCTAGAGCGCCCGGCTGCAGCCAGGCCGACCGCGCCTCGCGGGAGGCGACCTCCCATGTGGCCACGGGCTCCTCGCCGAGCACGTCGCCCTCGTAGCGGTCGCCGGCCTCCTCGATGCCGCCCCCGGCGAGCAGGAACGGCACCCACAGCTGCTCGCCGGTGAGGTGGTTGAGCAGATCGTGCACGTCCCAGTCGGTGCAGGGAGTGGGGTCGGCCCACTGCGTCACCCGGATGGCGCGGACCCTGCGGTCGAACTCCGCCATGGCGCGGCCGTGCAACTCCAGCAGGTCGGTCATCGTGCTTCCCTCTCGGACTGTGGCATGGGCGATCGAGGTCTCTACCCGGCGAACCGGGGCGGCAATCGGGCGTCCGCGCGCCAGCGGCTCGGGCGGGCGGCGCTCAGGCGACCAGGTCCCAGCCCTCGCCGCGCAGTTCGGCGGCGATGCGCGCCATCACACCCTGCAGGGCGGCGGGCGTGGGCACGACCCCCTCGGCGAGCAGAAGGTCGCGGGAGTAGGCCTCGCGCTCGGCGGCGCCGACCTCGGAGCGCGGGCAGACGCGCGCGGTGCCCTCGGCCGACACGGCGATGACCGCGTCGGCCGTGGCGTGCATCAGGGCCACGAGGTGGCCGAAGAGCGTGGAGGGAGCGTGCATTGGTCCTTCCGGGGTCACGGGGCGTCGCGGCCAGTGTCTCAGTCCACCGGCGAAATGCGGGTATCGGAAAGCACGCAAGTCGAATTGTCTATCGTCCGGAATATGGAACTGCAGGACACGGGGTCGCCGATGGTCCCGCGGGCAAACAGCCTCCACCCGGGCGACGCCCGAAGGCGGCCGCGATGACGGGCGCGCGACGCGAAGCCGCGCCCGGCAGGGAGCCGCAGCGCCCGGCCGAGGGGCGCGGGACCGCGAACCGTAAGCTGGGGGCACCGCCGCCGAGCCACGGGAGCCGCATGCGCCTACTGCTCGTGGACAACCACGACTCCTACACCTTCAACCTGTTCCAGCTGATGGCCCGGATCGCGGGAACCGAGCCCGACGTGTGGGCCAACGACGACGCGCGCCTGCGCGACGCAGGCCCCGGCGGCCCCGCCGGCTACGACGCGGCGGTGGTCTCGCCCGGCCCCGGCCGTCCCGAGCGCGCTCGCGACCTGGGACTGCTCGGCGCCGCGCTGACCCGCGCGCCCGATGTCCCCGTGCTCGGCGTGTGCCTGGGGCACCAGGCACTGGTCCACTTGGCCGGGGGAGAGGTCGCCGCCGCCCCCGCCCCGCGCCACGGCCACCTCAGCCGCATCCGCCACGCCGGGCGCGACCTCTTCGCCGGGATTCCGCAGGAGTTCACCGCCGTGCGCTACCACTCGCTGGCCGCCCGCCCGCCGCTACCGGAGAAACTAGAGGCCACGGCCTTCGCCGAGGACGGCGTCGTCATGGCCGTGCGGCACCGCTCCCTGCCGCGGTGGGGCGTGCAGTTCCACCCCGAGTCCGTATCCGCCGACCACGGTGCCGACCTCGTCGCCAACTTCCTGCGCCTGGCCGCCGAGCACACCCGGACCGCGGTCCGCCCGGTCCGCCCGGAAGCCGCCGGCCGCCGAGGCGCATCCGGCGAGCCGGACTCCCGGGCCGCCGCCCCCGCGCCCCCGGCGGCGCCGCACGTGCGCACCCTCGAGCACGCCGTGGACGCGGAGGCGGCCTTCGCCCGCCTCTACGCCGCACGCAGCCACGCCTTCTGGCTGGACAGCAGCCGCACCGGCGGCGCCGCCCGCTTCTCCTTCCTCGGCGACGCCGGCGCGCCCGGCGGCGAGGTGCTGACCTACCGCGCCGGCGAGGGCGCGGTCTCGGTCGCCCCCGCTGACGGGCCGCCGCACCGCGAGGCCGGCACGATATTCGACGCCCTGCGCCGGCGCACCCCCGCCCGGCCCGCGCCGACCGACGGACTGCCCTTCGACTTCACCGGCGGCTACGTGGGCTACTTCGGCTACGAGCTCAAGGCCGACTGCGGCGGCGCGGCCGCCCACCGCTCGCAGGCACCCGACGCCGTCTGGCTGCGCTGCGACCGCCTGGTCGCCGTCGACCACGAGGGGGAGCGCACCTACCTCGTCGCTCGCGGCCCGGGGGCCGCCGCCTGGGCCGAGGAGACCGCCGCCGTCCTGGCCGGGCTCGGCCCCGCCCCGCCGCCCGCGCCGGCGCCGGTTCCGCCCGGCGGCGACCTGGAGCCGCTGCTGGAGCGCAGCAGGGAGGGCTACCTCACTGACATCAAGGAGTGCCTGCGCCGGCTGGAGGAGGGCGAGAGCTACGAGATCTGCCTGACCAATCGGCTGCACACCGCCGCTCCAGCCGACGACCTGGACTTCTACCGCCGGCTGCGCCGCGCCGCCCCCGCCCCCTACGCCGCTCTGCTGCGGTTGGGCGGCACCACCGTGCACAGCGCCTCGCCCGAGCGGTTTCTGCGAGTCGACCCCTCGGGGGCGGCCGAGAGCCGCCCCGTCAAGGGCACCGCACCGCGCGGCGGCGACCCGGCGGCCGACGCGCGCATCGCCGAGGAGCTGCGCACCGGCGCCAAGACCCGCGCCGAGAACCTGATGATCGTGGACCTGCTGCGCAACGACCTGGGGCGGGTCTGCGAGGTGGGCAGCGTGCAGGTGCCGCGGTTCATGTTCACCGAGTCCTACAGCACCGTCCACCAGCTGGTCTCCACCGTGCGGGGGCGGCTGCGCGAGGACGTGCACCCCGTCGACGCGGTGCGCGCGTGCTTTCCCGGCGGCTCGATGACCGGTGCGCCCAAGCTGCGCACGATGGAGATCGTCGACCGGCTGGAGGGCTCGGCGCGCGGCGTCTACTCCGGGGCGCTGGGCTACCTCTCCCACCAGGGCACCGCAGACCTCAGCATCGTCATCCGCACGGCGGTGCGCCGGGGGCCGGATCTGGCCATCGGGGCGGGCGGGGCGATCGTGCTGGACTCGGTGCCCGCCGAGGAGTACGCGGAAATGCTGCTCAAGGCCGCCGTTCCGCTGAGCGGCGGGCGGCCCGCGCCGCTCCCGGACGCGCGCGGGCGGTGCGACAATACGCGTCGTCCGCACACGAGCACACGCGAGGACGGCGCATGACCCAGCCCTTCGACCCGGGCCCCTTCGACGGCTCCGGCGGTCGCCCCCCGCAGGAACCGCCCCGCCCCGGTTTCGCCCCTGCAGCCCCGGGGCCCGGCCCGACGGGGGTGCCGCCCGAATCGCGGCCCGGTGCCGGAGCGCCGCCGTCGGCAGCGGCCGATCAGACGCGGCGCCTGGCCGCGGCCTGTGTCGACCTGGTGCTTTCCGTGCTGATCCTCTATGCCGGCTTCATCCTGGTGATGCTCGCCAACCTGGCGGCGGTCACCCTGCTGCAACTGCCCGACAACCAGGTCTCGCTGACCGTGGGCATGGTGCTCGCCTGCGCCGTCGCCCTGGCTGCGACGCTGTGCTACCACTGGCTGCCCGTCGCGCGCCGCGGCCAGACCCCGGGCAAGCGGATCGCCGGCATCCGCGTGGTCGCGGCCGCCACCGGTCTGCCGCCGTCGCGCGGGCAGGCCGCGGGGCGCGCCGCGGTGACCGGGCTGCTCGTACTGCCGTGCCTGCTCGGCCACCTCGTCAGCGGAATCCTGGTCGCCGCCGACGAGGCGGCCGGCAGGTCGCTTCCCGACCGCGCCGCGCGGACCCGCGTCGTGGCCGCCTGACAGACTGCTGGGTATGCGGGTGGTCACCGGTCCGCGAGGCTCGATCCCCGTTGATCTTGTAGCTATCGTGATGGCAATCGATTTCCATTTGCGATAGCTACAAGATCAACGGTCTCTGAGCGGCTACGCCGCGCGCAGGTCGGCGGCCTCGCGGGCCAGCGCCGCCACACGCTCCCAGTCGCCGGCCGCCACGGCGTCCTCCGGCGTGAGCCAGGTGCCGCCGACACAGCCCACGTTGGGCAGCGCCAGGTACTCGGGCGCCGAGGCGGCCGTGATGCCCCCGGTGGGACAGAACCGCACCTGCGGCAGCGGGCCCGACAGCGACTTCAGGTACGGGCGCCCGCCCGCCGCCTCGGCCGGGAAGAACTTCATCGCCGTAGCGCCGCGCTCCAGCAGCGCCAGGGCTTCCGAAGCCGTTGCGACACCCGGCAGCGCGGGCAGACCGGTGCCGGCCATCGCCTCGTACAGAGCTGGGGTGCATCCGGGCGAGACGAGGAAGGCGGCCCCGGCCGCGGCCGCCTGCTCGGCCTGCTCGGGCGTGGTCACCGTGCCGGCGCCCACCACGGCCTGGGGCACCTCCGCGGCGATCCGCTCGACGGCCTCCAGCGCCGCCCCGGTGCGCAGGGTCACCTCCACGGCCGGCAGGCCGCCCGCCACGAGCGCGCGGGCCAGCGGCACCGCGTCCGCGGCGTCGGAGAGCACCACCACCGGCACCACCGGCGCCAGCCGGAACAGGTCCTCACTGCTGCGCGGGTTCATCCGCACCTCCTTGAACGGGGTCGAGGCACTGGTCGAGCCGGGCGGCCGCGCCCAGTAGCGCCGGTTCCTGCGCCACGATCAACATCGTGGCGACGCTCTGCAGATAGCCGGCCATGCGGTGCTTGTCCTCGAAGCGGCGCCGGAAGCCGCTGGACTGCACGACCGGGATGATACGCGGCAGGATCCCGCCGCCCAGGAAGACGCCTCCGGTCGCGCCCAGCGTCAGCGCCACGTTGCCCGCGAAACCGCCCAGCAGGCAGCAGAACACGTCCAGCGCCTCGGCGCAGAGCGGGTCCCGCGGCGCCGCGGCGCAGATGTCGGCGGCCGTGCTCCGCGGAGCACGGACCCCGCGCACCTCGGCGAGCGCGTCGTGCAGCTTGACGAGCCCGGGACCGCACAGCAGGCACTCGGCGGTGACCGCGCCTCCCTGGCGGGCGCGCAGGAAGCGCACCACTTCCAGTTCGCGGTCCTCGACCGCGGGCACGTCGACGTGCCCGCCCTCGCCCGGCACCGGAGCCCAGCCGCCGGGCACGGGTACCAGGCCGGCGACACCCAGCCCGGTGCCCGGACCCAGGACCGCCATGGGCCGCCGGGGCAGCACCGGGGGCCCGCCCAGCGGCAGCGCGTCGCCGTCGCCCAGCCGCGGCAGCGACAGCGCCAGGGCGGCGAAGTCGTTGACGACCTCCAGGTGGTCCAGGCCCAGCCGGTCGCGGGTGGCGGAGGCGGAGAAGTCCCAGTGGGAGTTGGTCAGCCGGATGCGGTCGCCGCCCACGGGCCCGGCCACCGCCACGCACGCCGCACCGGGCCGCGCGGAGGCGCCCACCTGCTCCAGATAGGCCGCGGCCGCCGCGCCCAGGTCGGCGTGCTCGGCGCCCTCCAGACGGCGCACCCGCACCGGGCGGGTGCCCGGCGCCTCCACCAGCCCGAACCGGGCGTTGGTGCCGCCGATGTCGGCGACCAGCCAGGGACGGTGTCCGGACGGCGGCTGGGGCCGGCTCACCGCAGCGCCCCGAAGACGGCGGCACCGCGCTCGGCCGGGCCCACAGCGCGGCGGAAGGCGGCGAACAGCTCGCGGCCGGTGCCGGCGGCCGAGTCCGCGGTCGGTTCGGCGGCCGGCCGCTCGTCCAGGTCGTCGGCGCCCCGCACCTCCAGCACGCCGGCGGAGGCGTCCAGGCGGACGAGGTCGCCGTCGCGCACCCGCGCCAGCGGTCCGCCCGCCGCGGCTTCGGGAGAGACGTGGATGGCGGCGGGCACCTTGCCCGAGGCGCCGGACATGCGGCCGTCGGTGACGAGCGCGACCTTGTGGCCGCGGTCCTGCAGAACCCCCAGCGGCGGCGTCAGCTTGTGCAGCTCGGGCATGCCGTTGGCGCGCGGGCCCTGGAAGCGCACGACGGCCACCACGTCGCCGTCCAGCTCGCCGGCCGAGAAGGCCTCCTGCAGCTGGGCCTGGGTGTCGAAGACGCGCGCGGGCGCCTCGACGACGTGGCGCTCCGGCTCCACCGCCGAGACCTTGACGACCGCCCGGCCGAGGTTGCCGCGGACCATGCGCAGGCCGCCGTCGGCGCTGAAGGGGTCGTCGGTTCCGCGCAGCACCGCGGTGTCGCCGCTCTGGTCGGGCTCGTCGGCCCAGACCAGGCCCTCGGCGCCGAGGGCGGGGCGCCGGCGGTAGCGGTCCAGCCCGGCGCCGGCGACGGTGGCGACGTCCTCGTGCAGCAGCCCGCTGTCCAGCAGCCGGCCGATCAGGTACGCCATGCCGCCGGCCTCGTGGAAGCGGTTCACGTCGGCGGCGCCGTTGGGGTACATCCGGGCCAGCAGCGGCACGACCTCCGACAGCGCTGCGAAGTCGTCCCAGGTCAGCTCGATTCCGGCGGCCTGGGCGATCGCCACCAGGTGCAGTGTGTGGTTGGTCGAGCCGCCCGTGGCCAGCAGCGCCACGACCGCGTTGACGACGGCCCGCTCGTCGACGACCCGGCTGACGGGGGTGTAGCTCCCGCCCAGCGCCGTCAGCCCCGTCACCGCCCTCCCGGCCTCGGCTGTCAGCGCGGTGCGCAGCCCGCTGCCGGGCTGCTCGAAGCTGGCGCCGGGCAGGTGCAGGCCCATGACCTCCATCAGCATCTGGTTGGAGTTGGCGGTGCCGTAGAAGGTACAGGTGCCCGGCGCGTGGTAGGCGGCGGACTCGGCCTGCAGCAGCTCGGCGCGGTCGGCCTTGCCCTCGGCGAAGCGCTGGCGGATCTGGGCCTTCTCGTTGTTGGGCAGGCCCGAGGGCATGGGGCCGGCGGGCACGAACGCGACCGGCAGGTGGCCGAAGGACAAGGAGCCGATGAGCAGTCCGGGCACGATCTTGTCGCACACGCCCAGCATCAGCGCGCCGTCGAACATGTCGTGGGAGAGCGCGACGGCGGTCGCCATCGCGATCACGTCGCGGCTGAACAGGGACAGCTCCATGCCCGCGCGGCCCTGGGTGATGCCGTCGCACATGGCGGGCACGCCCCCGGCGAACTGGGCGACGCCGCCGGCCTCGCCGACGGCCTCCTTCAGCTGCGCCGGGTAGTCGGCGAGCGGCTGGTGGGCCGAGAGCATGTCGTTGTAGGCCGAGACGATCGCGATGTTGGGCTTGGCCGAGTGGCCCAGCGCAAGCTTGTCGCCCGGCGAGCAGGCGGCGAACCCGTGGGCGAGGTTGGTGCAGCCCAAGCCGGATCGGGCCGGGCCCTCGGCGGCCGCCGCGCGCATCCGCTCCAGGTAGGCGCTCCTGGTGTCGAAGCTGCGTTCGGCGATGCGCTGGGTGACCTCGGTTATCCGGGGGTGGGGCGTCATCGTGCGGACTCCGTTCCGTGGCTGGGTGGGCGTGCTCGGCCGGGCGCGGCTGCGCCGGGCACCCGGGCGCGGGCGCCGGGGAGCGCGGCGAGGGCGCGGCCGTCCGCAGGCCGGTGCGTGCCCTGTGCCGGGGCAGGGGGCATGTCGGCACTCCAAGGGCAGGCGGCGGGGGAGGCGGGGCCCCAGGGCGGGCGACGCCCAATGGCGGTATCGGGCTCCCTGAACATAGCCGCCGCTTCCGTTACGGGACAAGCTCACTTTTGAACATCTGTTTACAAAAGTGCACATGTTCACGTTGTTTCCGTGCGGAAGCGTGATTCAATGGGGCATGTCTCGCAGCAAGGCCGCATCCGCCGCCCCCGCCTCCAGCGGACACGTGCTGGAGCTCGTCCGCACCGGCGAGGCCGCCACCCGCACCGAGATCGGCCTCCTGACCGGACTGTCGCGGCCCGCCGTGGCGCTGCGCGTCACCGAGCTGCTGCACCACGGGCTGGTCACCGAGGGCGCGGCCGCGCCCTCCAGCGGGGGCCGCCCGCCCGCTCGCCTGGAGTTCAATGCGGCCGGCGGCGTCGTCCTCTCCGCTGTACTGGGAGTCTCCCGAAGCCAGGCCGCGGTCTACGACCTGGGCGGCGGCCTGCTGGCCGGTGCCGACGGCTCGCCCGAGGTCGAGCACGGCCCGCACGCCGCCCTCCCCTGGTTGCTGGACACCTGGCTGCGGCTGCTGGAGGAGTGCGGGCGAAGCGCCGCGGACGTGCGCGGGAGCGGCATCGGCGTGCCCGGCACCGTCGAGTTCGCCACCGGGCGGTCCGAGACCCCGCCCGTGCTGGCCAGCTGGGGCGGTGTGGACATCGCGCCCCTGGTGGCCGAGCGGTTCGCGGCCCCCGTGGTGGTCGACAACGACGTCAACGCCATGGCACTGGGCGAGCACCGCGCCGTGCACCCCGGCGTGGGCGACCTGCTGTTCGTCAAGGTCTCCACCGGCATCGGCGCGGGAGTCGTCGCCGGCGGCGCCCTGCTGCGCGGCTCGCTTGGCGCGGCCGGGGAGATCGGGCACATCCCCGTGCGCGACGGCGGCGGCACGCCCTGCCGCTGCGGCAACACCGACTGCCTGGAAGCGGTGGCGGCCGGCCCGGCGCTGCTGGAGCGCATGGCCGAGGAGGGGCGCCCGGTCGCGGGCGTGGCCGAGCTCGCCGACCTGGCCCAAGAGGGCGACCCCGACGCCGTGCGGCTGGTGCGTCAGGCCGGACGCCGGCTGGGCGAGGTGCTCGCCGGGGCGGTCAACCTGCTCAACCCCGAGGTGATCGTGCTGGGCGGGCTGCTGGCCCGGGCCCACGACCACCTGGTGGCCGGGGTGCGCGAAGTCGTCTTCCAGCGCTCCATCCCGCTGGCCACCCGCCAGTTGCGCGTCGTCGGCAACCGCAGCGGCGAGCAGGCGGGCCTGCGGGGCGCCGCGGCCGCCGTCCTGGAGCGCGTCCTGGCGCCCGAGGCCGTCAACGCCCGCATCGCCGCTCAGCGGTGAGCGCCCGGCGTCCGTCCGGGCGCCCGCGCCCGCCACAGCACCGCCGATCTTGTAGCCATCGTCACTGGAAAACGTTCTCGGGTTTCGTGGTTTTCGGGGATCTGTCCCGCTGTGTCCCCGAGTGAGCGAATCCCGGACGCCGACGCCCCCCGGGGGGCATAGAAAAGGGGAGCATCAACCAGTCCCGACTAAAGGCTCGCTGATGCTCCCGAACCCGACAGTACCCCCAACGCTGCTGCGGCTGCTCAACCACTTCTGGCCCTGCTTCACCCGCCCCACGTTCACCGTGTTCGCCGCACTGGTCACCGGCCTCATCGCCCACACCGGCACCCGCACGGTCTGCGGCATGCTCACCGGCGCCGGCCTGGCCCGGGCCTGGCCCCACGACCGCGCCCACGCCTTCTTCGCCCAGCGCCGGTGGAACCCGGACCGCCTGGGCCAGACAGCGGCCCGGCTCGTGGTCCAGACCTGCACCGCCCCCGGCGAGGCGCTGACCCTCGCGGTCGACGACACCCTCGTCAAACGCAGCGGGAGCACGGTCTTTGCACGCTCCCGCCAGCACGACGGAGCCGCACCCGGCCCCGCCAAGCTGGGCTGGGGAGTGTGCTTCGTGGTCACCGCCCTGGCCGTGCGCGTGAGGGGCCGGGACCGCGCCCTGGCACTGCCCACCCTGGCCCGCTGCTGGCGGCCCGCACCCGCCCCGGCCCCGCGACTCTCGGCCTGCGCCCGCACCGCCTGCGCCCTCGAACACGCCCGGCACCGCCACGACCAGGCCCACCGCGGCCTGCGCATGCGCCTGGAGGCCGAAGCCGCCCTGCCCCGGGGCCACCGCCTGCCGGGCACCGACCCCAAACCCGCCCTGCACCGGCGCCTGACCGAGAGCCAACACGCACTCGCCCGCGCCCGCGCCGACCACGACACCGCGCTGGAGCAGGTGCTGGAACCCGCCGGGGCCGGAACCCCGCACCCCACCAAGACCGAGACCGCGATCGCGCTGGGGGCCCGCCAGGCCCGCCTGTTCGGCGACCGCATGATCCACGTGGTGGCCGACGCCGCCTACCACAGCCCCGCCCTGCGCGCCCTGCCACCCAACATGACCTGGACCTTCCGGCTGATGTCCTCCGCGGTCCTCAGCGCCCCCGCCCCGCCGGCCCGGCCGGGAACCCCCACACGCCCGGGGCGGCCGGCCATCAGCGGGGCCCGGCTGGGAACCCCCGACCGGATCGCCCGCCGGGCCGCCTTCACCCCCACCCGGGTGCCCGGGCGCAGCATCGCCGCGATCGAGTGCCGGTGGGCGCGCTCGCTGGGCCGCACCCCGGTGCGGCTGGTGCTGGTGCGCCAGGACGCCGGCACCCGGCCCTACGACCTGGCGCTGCTGACCACCGACACCACCAGCCCCGCCGAACAGGTCGTGGAGCGCTACGCCGACCGGTGGCCCATCGAGACCTGCTTCCAAGACGCCCGCGCGCACCTGGGACTGGAGCAGGCCCGCAACCGCACCCGCGCCGCGGTCGAGCGCACCGTGCCCCTGCAGCTGCTGACTTACAGCCTCGTCGTGCTCTGGTACCACCACCACGGCAACGCGGCCGCCGATGTCGACGCGCGCCGCTGCGCCCACCCCTGGTACGGCTCCAAGACCGCCCCGGCCTTCGCGGACATGCTCGCGGCCCTGCGACGCGAGATCATCGATCATCGAATATCAGCCAGGGTCGATGACCTGCGGGTCGTGCGATTAATCCGCGAGATCGTCCACGACTGGCTCGCCATCGCCGCGTGAGCAGCACCCCACCGAAGCAGACATCCCACCCCAAACCACGAAACCCGAGAAACGTTTTCCTGCACGATGGCTACAAGATCGGCGGGGTTCGCCCGCTCGCCGCCGGAGGCTCCTCCCCGCGGGCCCGACGCCGCACAGGCGACGCGTCAAGACCCCCCATCTGCGATCTCAGACCCCCTTGCCCGGCGCCGTGCGGTAATGGGTGGTCATCCGGCCCGCGTCGTCGAGGACGTGGAAGGCCACCGCCGGCGGGTGGGTCTCGTAAGCGGTGTGGGCGTCCTCCCACGGCAGCGGCGACGTCCCGACCGTGCCGGGCGCGACCAGTAGCGGACGCTGGGCGAACGCGGTGGCCGCCGGCGTGTGGGCGTGGCCGCACAGCAGGCCTGCCACCTGCGGGTGGCGCGACAGCAGCACCGCCAGCCGGTCGGGCCCCTGCATGGCGATCCCGTCGACGCAGGGCACGTGCAGGGGGACCGGGGGGTGGTGGAACCCCAGCACCACCGGGGTGCTGCGCAGCCCGGTGAGGGTCTCCTCCAGCCACTCCAGCGTCTCCTCGGAGAGCAGGCCGCCGGCCTCGCCGGGCACTGTGGAGTCGCACAGTACGACGGCGCCGCCGCCGGTGCGGCAGACCGCGTTGACCGGCGCCTCGCCGGCGGCCTCCTCGCCCAGCACCACCCGGCGGAAGGGCGCCCGGCCCTCGACGACGTCGTGGTTGCCGGGGCAGCTCACCACCGGGAGCCGCCCCGACATCAGCGCGCGGGCCTCCTCCAGTTCGCCGACCGCGCCGTGCTCAGTCAGGTCGCCGGTGACCACCAGGGCGTCCAGCGAGTCGGCTATCCCGTCGAGGTAGGCCATCACCTGCTCGACCCGTTCACGGGAGCGGGCGCCGCCGTCGATGTGCAGGTCGCTGATGTGGGCCAGGGTGATCAAGGTGCGTCCTTCGCGTGTATCGGCCGTGGGACGGGCCGGCGCCGTGCGGCCCGGGACCGAACTCTAGCCGCGGGGCGCGGCCGTTTCCCGCGCGAAGCGGTGCCGTCGGCACCGGTGCCGCTGCCCGCGCTCACCGGCCCGCGCTTCCCGGGCTGGCGTGCCAGAGCTTGCGCGGCGCCGTATCGGCGCCCGCCGGCGCGATGTCGGCGTAGGTCGACAGCTCGTAGCCGTTGGCGTAGCGGATCCGCCGCCCTCCGACGCCGCTGACCGGCACGCTCCCGGCCTCCCGGCCCAGCCGCTCGCGCAGCGCCGCCGCCGCGTCCTCGCCGCCCTCGTGCCAGACCCGCGCCAGCTCCTCCAGGTCGTAGGCGTGGGTGGCGTTGACCGTCGCCATCCCCGATCCGACCCGGCGCACCCTGCCGCGCACCGCCAGCAGCCAGGATCCGAAGACGGTGGCGGCGCAGCGCTCCTGCACCGACTCGAAGAACGTCAGGTCCACCAGGCCGGTGGCGTCGTCCAGCGTGGTGAAGATGATGCGCTGGCCCGAGCGCACCGCCGGGGTCTGGGTGGCCACCTTCACCCCCAGCACCAGCACCTCCGAGCCGGCCGGGACCGCGGCCAGGTCGCGGGCGCGCACCGCGCCGCACAGTGCGCCCAGCGCGGCGGTCAGCTCCGCGTAGCAGTCCAGCAGGTGCCGGGAGGCGTCGTAGCCCAGCACCTCCAGCTCGGCCTGGACCGCGTCCACCGGCGTCATCGGGGGCAGCCCTCGGTCGCAGGGCTCCTCGGCGGCGGCCTCCAGGGCGATGGGCAGCTGACCGCCGCCCAGCGACCGGCGGGCGGCGCGGTCCAGCGCGCTCACCCGCAGCAGCAGGTCGCGCCGGCTCGGCCCCCCCGGGCGCGGGGAGCCCTCGCCGATGCCGTAGAGGGAGTCGAAGGCGCCCACTCGCACCAGCCCTTCCAGCACGCCGCGGGAGAGGCGGGCGCGGTTGGCGGTGTCGTTCAGCGAGGCGTAGGGGCGCCCGGCCGCCAGCGCGTCGATCTCGGCGTCGGTGATGCCCTTGACGTCGGCCAGCGCGGCGCGGATGCCCGGCCTGCCCTGCGGCGTGGCCTCCACGCGCCACTCGCGCCCGGAGCGGTTGACGTCCACGCCCAGCACCGCGACGCCGAAGCGGCGGGCGTCGTCGACGATGGCGCGGCGCGGGTACATGCCCGGGTCGTGGGTGAGGACCCCGGCGTAGAAGGCCGCCGGGTGGTGCCGCTTCAGCCACGCCGACTGGTAGGTGGGCAGCGCGAACGCCGCGGCGTGGGCCTTGCAGAACCCGAAGGCGCCGAAGGAGGAGAGGATCCGCCAGACCTCCTCGACCACCGGCTCGCTGTGGCCGCAGTCGCGGGCCATGGCCGCGAAGCGCAGGCGCACCTTCTCCTTGCCCTCGTCGGTGCCCAGCTGTCGGCGCATCGCCTCGGCCTGGTCCAGCCCGCAGCCGGTCATGGCGTGCAGCACGCCCACGACCTGCTCGTGGAAGACGACCACCCCGCCGGTCGAGGCCAGCACCCGCGACAGCACCGGGCTGGGGGCCTCGGGTTCGCGCTCGCCGTCGCGCGCGGCGATGAAGGGGGTGATCATGTCGCTGTTGACCGGGCCCGGGCGGAACAGCGAGATGTCGGCGACGAGGTCGTCCATGCTGCCCGGGCGCAGCCGGCTGACCAGCTCGCGCTGGCCGGGCGACTCGATCTGGAAGCAGCCCAGGGTGGCCGAGGAGCGGATCATCGCATAGGTCGCGGGGTCGTCGTCGGGCAGCGCGTCGAGGTCGATGCGCCGGCCCCCGGTGCGCTCGACCTCCGAGAGCGCGTGCGTCATGGCCGACTGCATGCGCACCCCGATGACGTCGAGTTTGATCAGACCCATCTCCTCGACGTCGTCCTTGTCGTACTGGACCATGTCGTAGCCGATCCGGCTGGGCTCCAGCGGCGCCCGGTCGCCCAGGGAGGCGTCGGAGACGACGATCCCGCAGGGGTGCAGGGCGATGTGGCGGGGCAGCCCGTCCAGGCGCTCGGCCAGCCTGAACAGCGTCTCCACCGGGTAGTCGGCCAGGCCGCCGGAGCGCAGCTCGGGCAGGTCGGCGCAGGCCGCCCGGATCTGGCGGGCGCGGATGTGGGGGAACGCCTTGGCCAGCACGTCGATCTCGTGCGGCGGGATGCCCATCACCGAGCCCACGTCGCGGATGGCGCTGCGCGCGCGGTAGGTCTCCATCATCGACACGCAGGCGGCGTCGGGGTAGGCGTCCAGGATCACCTGGTAGGCGTCCAGCCGGCGGGCCGACTCCACGTCCAGGTCGATGTCGGGCAGGCCGGTGCGGCTGTCGGTGAGGAAGCGCTCCATCAGCAGCCCGTGTGCCAGGGGGTCCACGGCCGAGATGCCGATGAGGCGGTTGACCAGGCTTCCGGCGCCCGAGCCGCGGATGGAGCAGCGGATGCCCTCCTCGCGGATGCGGTGGGCGATGTCGGCGACGGTCAGGAAGTAGGCGGAGAACCCCTTGCGTTCGATGATCGCCAGTTCGTGGGCGAGTCGCGAGCGTGCGCGCCGGTCGCCCTCCAGCCCCAGCCGGGCCATCCCCTCCCGGCAGGTCAGCCACAACCGGTCGCGGGCGGCGGGGATGTCGGGCAGGTGGTGGCGGTCCATGCCCAGGTCGGCGCCGGGGTCCAGGCGGCAGGAGGCGGCCAGGGCGCGGGTGTGGGCCAGCAGCCGGCGCACGGCGGTGCGGTCGGGCCCGCAGATCCGCTCGGCGACCGCGGTCATCTCGGCGGTGCTCTTCAGGTAGGCCTGGGACCCGCCGGACTCGGACGGCGCCCCGCCGCCGGGCAGCCAGCGCCGCGCCTCGTCCAGGACGCGGGCGACCTCGGCGCCGGAGCGGCGGGGGTAGCGCACGGCGTTGCCCAGCACCGCCAGGGTGCGGGTCTCCTCGGCCAGCCGCAGCATCGCGGTCGCTCGGCGGCGCTGAGCGGGCCCGTAGTGGTCGACCAGCTCGACGGCGGTCTCGGCGGCCTCGCGCCAGGCCTGCAGGCACCGGCGGGCGCGCTCCATGCGGTGCTCGGCCGCCGCCAGGCCCACGTCGGACTCCGGGCCGGCGAGCACGACCAGCCCGTCGGAGTGCTCGGCCACCATCGCGTGGGATACGGCGGGCACACCGCGTGTTCCGGCGGCGTGTGCGGCGGTGACCAGCCGGCACAGGGAGGCCCAGCCGCGCCGGCCGCGGGCCAGCACGACCACCCGTCCGCCCTCGGGCGCGGCCACGGCCAGGTCGGCCCCCAGAACGGGGCTGATCCCGACCCGCTCGCAGGCGCGCACGTGCTTGACCGCGCCGTAGAGGCCGTCGCGGTCGGTCAGTGCGAGCATGTCCATGCCCAGTTCGGCCGCGCGCTCGGCCAGCTCGTGCGGCGGCGCGGTGCCGTGGCGCATCGAGGCCGAGGAGGCGGTGTGCAGGTGCGCGAAGGCGTCGGCCATCAGCGGCGGCCCTCCGGGCGCGCCGCGGTGGTGGCGAGTACTGCGGCCATGGCTCCCCCTGTCGGCTCGGCCGGAGCGGGGCAGTCGGCGCCGCGCCCGGGGAAGACAGGCCGAAATCGAACTCGTGTACGAACAATAGCGCACAGATGATCATGGATAAAACCATGAGCAGGCAAATCACGGCCGCGGTCCGTGCTGCGGGCGCCCCGGATGCGGCGTGGCGGCGGGGGTTCGGGTCTCCCGCGGCGCCACGATGGTGGCGCGCGCCACACCCGCCGTCCGCGCGGCGGAACCGGCGCCGCGCCCCGAACCCGGGAGAGCCAGCCCACCCTTACCCGAGACGGAGACGGCCGGCCATGTGGAGCGGAATCTGGAGCGACCTGGTGGTCATCGGCGTGCCGCCGGTGGAGAAGGTGATCCGCACGGTCGCGATCTACGCGGCGCTGGCGGTGCTGCTGCGCGTCCTGGGCAAGCGCGACACCGCCCAGATCAACACCATGGACCTGGCCGTGATGCTCCTGCTGGCCAACGTGGTGCAGAATGCCATCATCGGCCAGGACTACTCCCTGGTTGGCGGCGTGCTCGGCGCGGTCGTCCTGCTCGTGGTGGACGCCCTGGTGGTGCGCGCAGCCACGGCCCGCTCGTGGACCTGGAGTGTGCTCAACGGGACCCCCACGGTGCTGGCGCGCGACGGGCGCTACGTCGGCTCGGCCCTGCGGCGCTTGGCCGTGCGCCGCTCCGACGTCGACGTGCTGATCAAGCGGCAGGGGGCGCGCAGCGTCGCCGACACCACGAGCGTCGTCCTCGAACCCGGCGGCGCCGTGCTGGTGGAGATGCGCCCCGACCGGCGCCCGGCCACGAGCGCCGACGTCGCCGCCCTGCACGAGCGGCTGCGGCGGATCGAGGAGCTGCTGGAGCAGGGGCCCCCGCGGCAGTGAGCGGCCGCGCCCGGCGGTCCGGCCGCGGACGCGCCGGCGGGGCCGGGCGCGATACCGTGGCGACCATGGAGAACGCATCCGAGCGGCCGTCCACCTCGGTCGAGGACTACGTGAAGGTCATCTACGACCTGCAGGAGCGCGGTTCCGGCCCGGTGACGATATCGGCGATGGCCGAGCGGCTCTCGGTGTCCAACTCCTCGGTTTCGGGCATGCTGCGCAAACTCGGCGAGCTGGGGCTGGTGTCCCACCGCCGCTACGGCGACGTGCGCCTCACCGAGACCGGCGACAAGGCGGCCCTGGCCGTCCTGCGCCGCCACCGGCTGCTGGAGACCTACCTGGTCGAGGCGCTGGGCTACTCCTGGGACGAGGTCCACGACGAGGCCGAGATCCTCGAGCACGTCGTCTCCGACCGGTTCGTCGACCGCATCGCCGCCTACCTGGGCGACCCGGCCGTCGACCCGCACGGCGACCCCATCCCCACCCGCGAGGGAAGCGTGCCCGAGCGCGAGACCCAGTTGCTCTCGGCCGCGGACGAGGGCACCACCGGCGTCATCGTGCGGGTCAACGACTCCGATCCCGACCTGCTGCGCCATCTCGCCGAGCAGGACATCGGCATCGGCATGCGCGTCGAGCTGGTGGAGCGCCGGCCCTTCGGCGGGCCGCTGATCGTGCGCACCGGCGCCCCCGGCGAGCAGCGCGAGCAGGCACTGGGACTGGTCGCCGCCGAAGCGGTGTGGGTCGCGCCCGCGCACGAGCACGGCCACACCGGCGGCGGCTCCGGCGAGGGAGAGCGGGGCCCGTCGCGCCCGCGGTCCTGACGGCCGCCCCGCGCATCCCCCGGCCGCCGGCCTCACGCGGGCACGTGCGGCATCTGCGCCTCAGGGTAGCGCTCGCCCGCCGCGGCGCCGCGCGGCACCGCCTTCTCGATCTCCGCGGCCTCCTCGGCGGTCAGCCCGGACGCCGCCGCGCTCAGGGACTCGGCGAGGCGCTCGCGCCGGCGCGCGCCCACCAGCGGCACGATGTCGTCGCCGCGCGCGGCGACCCAGGCGATGGCCGCCTGGGCGGGGGTGAGGCCCTTGGCCTCGGCGGCGGAGCGCAGCGCCTCGACCAGCTCCAGGTTGTGCTGCACGTTCCCGTCGCGGAACCGCGGGCTGGCGGCGCGGAAGTCGCCGGGCCCCAGGTCGCGCCCGCTGCTCCAGTGGCCCGAGAGCAGTCCGCGGGAGAGGACGCCGTAGGCGGTCACGCTGACGCCCAGCTCGCGGGCGGTGGGCAGGATCTCGTCCTCGACGCCGCGCGACAGGAGCGAGTACTCGATTTGCAGGTCGGAGATGGGGTGGACGGCTGCGGCGCGCCGCAGCGTCTGCGCGCCGACCTCCGACAGCCCGATGTGGCGCACGTAGCCTGCCTCGACCATCTCGGCGATGGCCCCCACCGTCTCCTCCACCGGTACCGCGGGGTCGAGGCGGGCGGGGCGGTAGACGTCGATGTGGTCGGTGCCCAGGCGGCGCAGTGAGTAGGCGAGGAAGTTGCGCACCGCCTCGGGCCGGGCGTCGCTGCCCGACCAGGCGCCGTCAGGGCCGCGCAGGGCACCGAACTTCACGCTGATGACGGCGTTGCCGCGGTCGCGCTCCCGCAGCGCGTCCCTCAGCAGCATCTCGTTGTCGCCCATGCCGTAGAAGTCGCCGGTGTCGAGCAGGGTGACACCGGCGTCCAGCGCGTCGTGCACGGTGGCCACCGCCTCGTCGCGGTCGGCCGGGCCGTAGAGGTCGGACATGCCCATCATCCCCAGGCCCAGGGCCGAGACCTGCGGTCCGGTGCTGCCCAGTCGGCGCGTCTCCATGGTCGCCATGACGGTCCTAACGTCGATATCCGATATTGGCTAACGGTGATACGTTATCATCGATATCAAGGGCATGGTTGCACCGATCGCATGCCGGATCACCCGGATCACCGGGCGGCGCCGGTGCGCCGCGAATGCCGGCGGGGGCGGCGGGTAGTCGGCGGGTGAACGCCCGGTGCCCTGATCCGGTCCTGCGTGCAGCGCCGGAGTGTGCGGCCACCGGGGCGGCGACCGAGCGAAAGGAGACCCCGATGGCGGTTCTGCACGACATCGAAGGGCTGAAGCGCATCCTGTCCGGTCTGGACTTTCCCGTGGGCAAGGACCGGATCGTGGAGTACGCCCAGGAGCAGGGCGCCGACCGGTTCCTCCTCAGCGCCCTGCAGGCCATGCCGAGGGCGGACTTCAACGAGCCGAACGAGGTGCTGCGCGCCGTGCCCCAGGACGAGCTCGGCGGGCAGAAGCGCGACGAGTCCGACCGCGCTCAGCAGCGCAGGCACCACACCAAGCCCGGCGTTTCCGAGCGCGCCAAGGAGACCGGGCCGGTCAACCCCATCGAGGAGGAGTTGGGCGAGAACCGCGGCTCCTGACGCCGTGTGCCGCGCGCCGTGCGCCGCGCGCGGCGATGGGGCAGTCGCCGCAGACCGCGCCGGCGGCGGCCCGGTAGTACAGGCAGCAGGTGGTGCGGGTGAACGCCCCGGGGCCCGGCGCAGCGTGGGCGAAGCCGCCCAGCCCGCGCAACGGCGGCCGCCCCAGCAGGAGGCGGGCCAGCGCGTAGGCGTCGGCGGCGTGTTCGGGCCGGGCCTCCGCAAGCGTCGCTGCCGCTCCCGCCAGCGCCGAGGCCGCATTGCCGTAGAGCAGGCGCGGCGCCAGCCGCGCGTGTGCGCGCACCGCGTCGGCGAGGGGCGTCAGCACGGCGCCGACGACGTGTTCGGCCACCAGGTCGGCGGCCTCCTCGGCGCGCGGGCGGTCCCCGGCCGCGGCGGCGCCGGCGCCCTCGCCGAGCGCGAGGCGCAGCCGTCCGTCGGCCGCATACCAGCGCAGTGCCGCGGCCGGTGCGAGGACGCCGTGACACAGCACGGCGGCCACTTGGGGCGAGAGCAGCCGTGAGGCCAGCCCCTGGTAGGCAAGGGAAGCCGCGGTGCGCTGCTCGACCGCGGCGATCGGGCGCCCGATCGCCGCGGCCAGCCCGGCGCGCACGGCCGCCACCTCGCCCTCCAGCAGCCGGCCGCGCTCCCACAGCGCGGGCAGCGGGTGCCGCGCGCCCGCTGCCGCCGGACCGGTCTCGACGGCGAAGAAGGCGTTGACGGCGCCGGCGTCGGCCAGCGCCGCGCGCAGGGCGGGGTCGATGGTCAGTGCCTCCGGTCGAACACCGAGTCGCGGACCGGCGGCACCGGAGAGCGGCTCGGCCGCCGAGCGTCGTCGTCCTCGGCGGGTGAGAGCAGCAGTATCAGGGAGATGACCATCAGCAGCAAGCCCAGGCCCACGAACACCGGCAGGAAGAAGTCCATCATGGCGGCGCCCGAGGGCTCGGCGTCGAACGGGGTCTGGGGGAGCGCGGTGACGCTCATGCCGAACATCGCGGTGTAGTGCACGGCCGAGACGGCTGCCGCCATGACCAGCGAGCCCAGCAGCGTCGCCGCCGGCCCCTGTAGCCGCAGAGAGAACAGCAGGACCAGGGCGGAGGCGGCCAAGGCGACGACCGCGGCGGCGGCCGTGTAGAACGGGTCGTGGACCGCGTCGGCCTGCATCCGGATGGAGGCCATGCCGGTGTAGTGCATCGCCACCACGCCCAGACCCATGACCGCCCCGCCGCCCGGTATCGCGAGCCGGCCGGGGCGGACGGTGGTCCAGAACAGGGCGGCGGACACGGCGGCGACGGCGAGCAGCCCGCTGAGCACGGTCAGCACCACGTCGTAGCGCAGCGTGAGCGACTGCACCGAGGAGCCCATCATCGCGATGAAGTGCATCGCCCAGATCCCGGCGGCGCCCAGGGAGACCGAGGCCAAGACGAGCCACCCTGCGCGGACGCCGCCGGTGCTGCTCCGTGCGCGCGCCGCCGTCTGCAGGCCGATGAAGGAGCCGATGAAGGAGACGGCGTAGGCGATGGCGGGCGTCGTCCACCCGTAGGTGAAGTGTTCGATCATGAGGGACGTCCTGAGGGGGAAGTTCATCCCGATTTGGGGTTAATAAGGGAAGAGGAAAGCAACCGTAGTGGCGTGCTGGAACGGTGTCGGGGGGTGCCCGGTGTCCGTATGCGGCCACCGGTCCGCGGGTGTCCGCCGCGGTGCCGCGAGGTCGGAGTGCGGTGGGGTGTACGGGCTCCTTGTGGGGCCGGTAGGACCGGCGGGTCCGGTGTGCCGGGGTGCTGGGGCGGCCGTGGCCGGCGCCTTCGGCATGTGTGCGGCGCCCCCGGGTGACAAACCGGGTGAATCGTGGTTTAGGGTAGCCTCACCTTGCTGTTGAGGCGATAGTTGTGTCCCTGACCTGAGAAAGGCCCCACCCATGCCTTCGCTGACGAGGGCTCCGGCCCCCCTTGCCCGAATCGCCCTGGTCGCGGCCGCGGCCCTGGCCGCCGCCGGCTGCGGAGCCCCCTCCGGATCCGACAACGACTCCGGCGGCTCCGGGGGCGACTGGTCGCCGGTGACCATCGAGCACGCCCACGGCTCCACCACGATCGAGCAGAAGCCCGAGCGCATCGTCACCGTGGGCTGGTCCGACGAGGCCACCCTGCTGGAGCTGGGCATCGTCCCGGTGGGTATGAACGCCTCCACCTACGCCGGCGACGAGGAGGGCTACCTGCCCTGGGACCTCGCGAAGATCGAGGAGATGGGCGCGGAAAAGCCCGAGCTGGTCAACACCGACGACGGCATCTCCGCCGAGCAGGTCGCCAACCTCGCCCCCGACCTGGTGCTGGGCGTGCAGTCGGGGATGACGCAGAAGGAGTACAAGCAGCTCTCCGAGGTCGCCCCCACCATCCCCTACCTCGAGGAGCCCTGGATGACCGGCTGGCAGGAGCAGACGGTCACCATCGGCAAGGCCGTCGGCAAGGAGGAGGAGGCCCGCGAGATCGCGGACGAGACCGCCTCCTACATCGACGGGCTGTCCGAGAAGCACCCCGAGTTCGAGGGCACGAGCTACGCCGTGGGCACGCTCATCCCCTCCACCGGCGAGTTCGGCTTCTACGTCGAGAAGGACGCCCGCGTCGTCATCATGAACCAGCTCGGTCTCCAGCCGGCCGGCTTCACCGACGACCTGTCCGTGGCCGACGGCCAGTTCTACGGGACGCTCAGCCAGGAGAACTCCGACAAGGTCGACGCCGACGTGCTCGTCATGTGGTTCAACAGCGACCAGGAGCGCAAGAAGATGGAGGACAACCCCGTCTTCCAGAAGATCGACGCGGTCCAGGACGACGCCTACGTCGGCTACGTGGACCCGGCCAAGTCGATGGCGATCTCCACTCCCAACCCGCTGACCATCCCCTGGGTGATGGACGGTTTCGTCGAGGACCTCGGCAAGGCCGCCGAGGGCGGGGCCGACGCCTCCGCCTGACGCGAACGGCCCGTTGGGGCATGCCCCCGGCACCGCAGAAGGGCGCCCCCTCTGCGACCGCATCCGCCGATGCGGCCCGCGGCGGGGGCGCCCGCTTCTCGCGGGGGCCGTTCGCCTGCCCGAACAGGCCCGCCTATGGTATTAGTTAGGCGTGCCGAACATCGAAGATCGCCACGGCTCAATCCGCTCCGCCGCAGCGGCCGCGGCCGCCGCGGCGGCGGTGCTGGCGGCGACCACCGCCTGCGCCCTGTCGGAGCCGGCCGCCGAGGACGGCGGACTCACCGTGGTGACCACCTTCACCGTGCTGGCCGACATGGTCCGCAACGTCGCCGGCGACCGGGTCGAGGTCGTCTCGATCACCCGCCCCGGGTCCGAGATCCACGCCTACGAGCCCACCCCCGACGACCTCGTGCGCGGCGCCGGCGCCGACCTCGTCGTGCACAACGGCCTCGGGCTGGAAGGCTGGTTCGCCCAGTTCACCGAACGCATCGACGCCCCCACCGCAACCGCCTCCGAAGGCGTCGAGACGATCCCCATCACCGCCGGGGGCTACCAAGGCGAACCCAACCCGCACGCCTGGATGTCCCCGGACAACGCCGGGGTCTACGTCGACAACATCGCCGACGCGCTCAGCGAACTCGACCCCGCCCGCGCCGAGGACTACACCGCCGATGCCGAGGACTACAAGCGCAGCATCGGGCGGATCGGCGAGGAGCTCGCCGGCGACCTGTCCCGCGTCCCCCCGTCCCAGCGCGCCCTGGTCACCTGCGAGGGCGCCTTCTCCTACCTGGCGCGCGACGCCGGCTTGAGCGAGCGCTACCTGTGGGCCGTCAACGCCGACACCCAGGCCACCCCGCGCCAGGTCGCCTCCGTCGTGGAGTTCGTCCGCGACAACGACGTGCCCACCGTCTTCTGCGAGACCACCGTCAACGCCGGCTCCCAGCGCCAGGTGGCCGATGAGAGCGGCGCCGAGCTCGGGCCCGCCCTCTACGTCGACTCCCTGTCCAAGCCCGGCGGCCCCGTTCCCACCTACCTGGACCTGCTGCGCTACGACACCGAGGCCATCGCCTCCGGACTCACCCGCCAGGAGGACGCGTGAACGCAACCGAGCCCGAGGCGGCCGGGGCGGCCCGGCAGGCGCCCGGGCCCTCCGCACCGCCCGCCGTCCGCACCGACGGCGTGACCGTGCGCTACGGCGAGGTCCTCGCCCTGGAGGACGTCACACTGAGCGTGGGCCGGGGCCGCATCTGCGGCCTGCTCGGCGCGAACGGCTCGGGCAAGTCCACCCTGTTCACCGCGATCATGGGTCTGACCGCGGCCGAGTCCGGCAGCGTGCGCATCCTGGGCGCCGACCCCGCCGCCGCCCGCAAGCGCGGGCTGGTCGGCTACGTGCCCCAGTCCGAGCAGGTCGACTGGGCCTTCCCGGTTCGCGTGTCCGACGTGGTGATGATGGGCCGCTACGGCCGCATGGGCCCGGCCCGGCGGCCGCGCCGCGCCGACCGCGCCGCCGTCGCGCAGGCCCTGGAGCGCACCGGGCTGTCCGACCTGGCCCACCGTCAGATCGGCGCCCTCTCCGGCGGGCAGCGCAAGCGCGCGTTCGTGGCCCGCGGCATCGCCCAGGGCGCCCGCGTGTTCCTGCTCGACGAACCCTTCGCCGGCGTCGACAAGCGCTCCGAGGCCACCATCACCGAGGTGCTGTCGGGCATGCGCGACGAGGGCCACACCCTGCTCGTCTCCACCCACGACCTGGCCGGGGTGCCCGACCTGTGCGACGAGGCCGTGCTGCTGCAGCACCGCCTCCTCGCCCACGGGCCGCCCACCGACGTGCTCACGCCCCAGCGGCTGCTGGAGGCCTTCGGCATCGCGGCGCACGCCGAAGGCAGTGCCGCGTGAACCTGCTCGCCGAGTTCTTCGCCGTTCCGCTGCAGTTCGACTTCATGCAGCGGGCGCTGCTGGTCAGTGTCGTGGCCGGAGTCGTCTGCGCCCTGCTGTCCTGCTGGATGACGCTGACCGGGTGGTCGCTGCTGGGCGACGCGGTCTCCCACGCCGTGCTGCCCGGAGTCGTGCTCTCCTACCTGCTCGGACTGCCCTTCGCCGTGGGCGCGCTCGTCTTCGGCGCGGGCTCGGTCGCCCTGATCGGCGCGGTCAACCGCACCTCCCGCATCAAGGAGGACGCGGCGATCGGCATCGTGTTCACCGCCATGTTCGGCATCGGCGTGGTGCTGATCTCCCGCATCCCCTCCCAGACCGACCTGATGCACATCCTCTTCGGCAACGTCCTGGGCGTATCCGACTCCGAGATCGTGCAGATCCTGGCCATGGCGGCGCTGACGCTCGCCGTGGTACTGGCCAAGCACCGCGACCTCACCCTCTACGCCTTCGACCCGGTCCACGCCCACGCCATCGGCCTGAGCCCGCGCCGCCTGGAGGCGCTCCTGCTGGCGCTGCTCTCGGTGACCGTGGTCGTCGCGCTGCAGGCGGTCGGCATCATCCTGGTCGTGGCGATGGTCGTGATCCCCGGCGCGACCGCCTACCTGCTCACCGACCGGTTCGAGCGCATGCTCGCCATCGCCGCGGCGGTCTCGGCGACCGCCTCGGTCCTGGGCACCTACGCCAGCTTCCACGCCGACATCGCCACCGGCGGCGCCATCGTGGTGGCCCAGGCGTGCGGGTTCGTGCTGGCCTACCTGTTCGCGCCCCGACACGGCGTCCTCGCCCGCCGGCTGCGCCGCACTCCGGTCCGCACGGGCTGACCAGGGGAGCCGCGGCGGCGCGCGCCCGCCGCGGCTCCCAGTCGATCTCACCGCGGCCCGCCGGCGACGGTGAGCGCTCCGTTTCGCGAGTGTTACGGCAGGACACGCCCCGGCAACCCCGGCTGCATACCTTCGGTCGCATCAGGCGAAGCCAGGTGTCGACCGAGGAAGGCCAGGCCGTGACCGCACAGAGCACGACGACCCGGAACAGCGCCGGCGGGCGCTGGATCGACCACTGGGCGCCCGAGGACACCGCGTTCTGGAACACGACGGGGCGGCGGGTGGCCAACCGCAACCTGTGGGCCTCGATCCTCGCTGAGCACATCGGGTTCTCGGTGTGGAGCCTGTGGTCGGTGCTGACCCTGTTCATGACCCCCGAGACCGGGTTCGACTACACCCCGGCGCAGAAGTTCCTGCTGGTCTCGGTCGTCTCCCTGGTCGGCGCGATCCTGCGGGTGCCCTACACCCTGGCCGTTCCCAGGTTCGGCGGGCGCAACTGGACGCTGGTCTCGGCGGGTGCGCTGCTGGTGCCCACCGCGCTGGCGGTGGTGCTCATCCAGCGGCCCGACACCCCCTTCTGGCTGTTTCTGGTGCTGGCGGCCACCGCCGGGCTGGGCGGGGGGAACTTCTCCTCGTCGATGGCCAACATCAACTCCTTCTTCCCCGAGCGCAGCAAGGGCTGGGCGCTGGGGCTCAACGCCGGCGGCGGCAACGTCGGCGTGGCCACCGTCCAGCTCGCCGGGCTGGGCGTCATCGCCGCCTTCGGCGCCGCCCAGGGCCACCTGCTGGCCGCGCTCTACATCCCCCTGCTGCTGGTGGCCGCGGCCGTGGCCTGGACGCGCATGGACAACCTCACCGGCGCCCGTGCCGACGCGGGCGCCCAGATCGCCGCCGCCAAGGACCGCCACTTCTGGATCATGTCCTTCCTCTACGTCGGCACCTTCGGCTCGTTCATCGGGTTCTCCTTCGCCTTCGGGCTGCTGCTGCAGAACCAGTTCGGCCGCACCCCGCTGGAGGCCGCCACCGTGACCTTCCTCGGCCCGCTGCTGGGCTCGCTGATCCGCCCACTCGGCGGGCGGCTCGCCGACCGGTTCGGCGGGGCGCGGGTGAGTCTTGTGAACTTCGGCGCGATGGCGGCGGGCACCGCTGTGATCGTGAGTGCCTCGCTGCAGGAGTCGCTGGCACTGTTCACCGCCGGGTTCATCGTCCTGTTCCTGCTCACCGGCATCGGCAACGGCTCGACCTACAAGATGATCCCGGCCGTCTACGCCGCCCGGGCCGAGAACGAGATCGCCGCCGGGGTGCCCGCGCAGCAGGCCCACGCCGAGAACAAGCGCATCTCCGGCGCGGTGCTGGGCCTGGTCGGGGCGTCCGGCGCCCTGGGCGGCGTGGCCATCAACCTGGCCTTCCGCCAGTCGTTCCTGAGCTTCGGCGACGCGATCCCCGCCTACGGGGCCTTCCTCGTCTTCTACCTGGTCTGCCTGGGTGTGGTCTACCGGGTCTATGTGCGCCGCCCCCGGGGCGGCGCCGGCGCCCCGCCCGCTCCGGCCCCGGCCGAACCCCCTCGGGCCGAGACCGGCGGTGCGGGGCGATGAGCACGGCCACCCACTGCCCCTACTGCGCGCTGCAGTGTGCGATGCATGTGGAGGCGGGCCCGGACGGGCAACCGGCGGTGCGGCCCGCGGACTTCCCCACCAACCGGGGCGGGCTGTGCCGCAAGGGCTGGAGTGCGGCCCAGCTGCTGCACTCGCCCCAGCGCCTGGTGCGGCCGCTGGTGCGCACCGGCGGCACGGGGGAGTTCGCCGAGACCGGCTGGGACGAGGCGCTGGACTTCGTGGCCGGCCGCATGGCGGGGGTGCGCGAGCAGCACGGCCCGGACGCGGTGGCGGTCTTCGGCAGCGGCGGACTGACCAACGAGAAGTCCTACCTGCTGGGCAAGTTCGCGCGCCTGGCGCTGGGCACCTCCCGGATCGACTACAACGGCCGGTTCTGCATGTCCTCGGCCGCCGCGGCGGGCATCCGGGCCTTCGGCCTGGACCGGGGGCTGGGGTTCCCGCTGCCCGATGTGGCCTCCGCCGAGGTGGTGCTCCTGGCCGGGGCGAACCCGGCCGAGACCATGCCGCCGATGATGGGCCACCTCTCGGGGCCGCGGCTGATCGTGGTCGACCCGCGGCGCTCGGCCACGGCCGAATTCGCTCGGGAACGCGGAGGGCTGCACCTGGCGCCGCGCCCGGGCACGGACCTGGCGCTGGCACTGGGGCTGCTGCATTCGGCCCGCGCCCAGGACCTGCTGGACGGCGACTACATCGGTGCGCGCACCAGCGGCTTCGACGAGGCGTGGAAGTACGCGGCCGCGTTCTGGCCCGAGCGGACCGAGCAGGTCACCGGGGTTCCGGCGCATCTGGTGCGCGCGGCCGCCCGAGCGCTGGGCACCGCCCGGGGGGCCTATGTGCTGACCGGGCGCGGCGCCGAGCAGCACGCCACGGGCACCGACACCGTCTCGGCCTGGATCAACCTGGCGCTGGCGCTGGGTTTGTGCGGGCGTGCGGGGTCGGGCTACGGCTGCATCACGGGCCAGGGCAACGGGCAGGGCGGGCGCGAGCACGGGCAGAAGGCCGACCAGCTGCCGGGCTACCGCAGGATCGACGACCCGGCCGCCCGCGCGCACGTGGCGGGCGTGTGGGGGGTCGATGCCGGCGAGCTGCCCGGTCCGGGTCCCAGCGCGTTCGAGCTGCTGGATTCGCTGGGCACCGCGGCCGGGCCCAAGGCCCTGCTGCTGATGGGGTCCAATCCCGCGGTTTCGGCGCCGGAGGCAGGGCGTGTCCGAGACCGGTTGTCCGCCTTGGATCTGTTGGTGACCTGCGACTTCGTGATGTCGGAAACCGCGGCGATGGCCGATGTGGTGCTGCCGGTGGCCCAGTGGGCCGAGGAGACCGGAACGATGACCAACCTGGAGGGGCGCCTCCTGCGGCGCCGTGCCGTGCTCGACCCGCCGCCCGGGGTGCGCACCGACCTGGAGGTCATCAGCGGCCTGGCGCGGCGGTTGGGCCAGCCCGATCAGCGCTTTCCGGCCGGGGCGGACGCGGTTCTGGCCGAGCTGGGCCGGGCCTCGGCCGGGGGCGGGGCGGACTACGCGGGGGTGAGCCCGCAGCGGCTGGAGGCGGGCGAGGAGCTGTTCTGGCCGGTGCCCGGGCCGGGGGCCGGCACACCGCGGATGTTTTTGGAGGGTTTCGCCCATGCGGACGGGCGGGCGCGGTTCGCGGCGGTGGGCCACCGGGGCGCCGCTGAGGAGGCCGACGCGCAGTTCCCGCTGATCGCGACGACGGGCCGGTTGATGGGCCATTACCAGTCGGGGGCCCAGACGCGGCGTATCGGCGAGTTGGCTGAGGCCGAGCCGGAGGCCTGTGTGGAGGTCCATCCTGACACCGGTGCCCGTGCGGGGCTGGACGACGGGGGCTGGGCGCGGGTGGTGTCGCGGCGCGGGGCGACGCTGGCGCGGGTGCGCTACCGGGCCGGCGCGCGGACCGACACGGTGTTCCTGCCGTTCCATTACGGCGGGGAGCAGGCGGCCAACAATCTGACCAACCCGGTGCTGGATCCGGTGAGCCGGATGCCGGAGTTCAAGGTCAGCGCCGTTCGGCTGGAGCGCTCCGACCCTCCGCAGGACGCACGCGCCGCCTCCTCCCAGAACGCAGGCGCCGCCGCCCCGGCCGCGGGCGCCGGAGCCGGGCGACGCGGCCCGGCCCGCCCCGCCGGCGGCTGAGACCCTGCCGCCCCTGAGCCGAGGAGAGACCGGGAGCCGGTGCCCGCGAGCCCGGCACCCCGAAGCAAAGGTCCCATAGGAAAGGAGGCCGGTGCCCGCGCGGCGCACCGCTCGCCGCGGCCGGCACCGACACGCCATGGTCCAACACACCGCGCGCCGCATCGTGGTGATCGGCAACGGCATGGTCGGCGCCCGCTTCGCCGAGGAGGTCGCCCGGCGCGATCCCGTCGGCGAGCGCGTCGGCGTCACCGTCGTGGGCGCCGAGGACGAGGCCGCCTACAACCGCGTCCTTCTGCCCGGAGTCCTCGCCGGTCGCTACGCGCCCGAGGACATCCGCCTGCCCGTGCCAGAAGCCCCCTCGATGGCGGTGCGCACCGGAACCGCCGCCGTCGCGCTGGAGCCCGCCCGGCGCCGGGTGGCCCTGGACGACGGCACCGGCCTGGACTACGACGACCTCGTACTGGCCACCGGAGCCCGGGCCGCGTTCCCTCCCATCCCCGGTTTGGCCGCCGCCGACGGCGCCCCCGAACAGGGTGTCACCGCCCTGCGCGACCTCGCCGACTGCCGCCGCCTGTCCGCTCTGGCCCGTCCGGGCGGGCCCGTCGTCGTACTCGGCGGCGGCGTGCTCGGCCTGGAGGCCGCCCGAGCGCTGGCCGAGCGCGGCATGCGCGTCTCGCTCGTGGAGTCCTCGCCCTGGATCATGCGCCGCCAGATCGACCGGCCCGCCGCCCGGATCCTCGCCGAGCAGTACGGCGTCCTCGGCGTGGCCGTGCACTCCTGGCGCGTGGCCGCCCGCTGGCTGCCCGGCACCGGGCTGGAGCTCGACGACGGCCGTGTCCTGGCCGGCGACGCCCTCGTGGTCACCGCCGGGGTCAAGGCCAACACCGGGCTCGCCGCTCGCGCCGGGATCGAGGCCGAGCACGGCGTCCTCGTCGACGACACCCTGGCCACCGACGACCCCCGGGTGCACGCCATCGGCGACTGCGCCCAGCACCCCGGCGGCGGCGCCGGACTCGTCCAGCCCGGCTGGGAGCAGGCCGCCGTACTCGCCGACCGCCTCACCGGCACCCGCCCCGAGGCCCGCTACACCGGCGCGCGCCCCGTCACCCGCCTCAAGGCCGAAGGCATCGAGCTCACCAGCATGGGCGAGGCCGAGGCCGACGACACCGCCGAGACCGTCACCATCGCCGACGCCCACGGCGGCCGCTACGCCAAGCTCTCGGTGCGGGGGGAGCGGATCGTCGGCGCCGTGCTGCTCGGCTTCGCCGACCCCGCCGCCGAGATCGCCCGGATGTACGACGACGGCGCCCCGGTGCCCGCCGACCGCCTCGCCCTGCTCACCGGCCGCCCCGCACCCGAAACCGAGGAGACCGGCGCCGGCGCCGCCGACCCCCTCGTATGCCGGTGCAACGCCGTCACCCGCGCCGGCGTGGAGGCCGCCTGGCTCGACGGCGCCCGCACCCGCCCCGACATCGCCGCCGCCACCCGCGCCACCACCGGCTGCGGCGGCTGCACCCGCGACGTCGACGCCCTGCTCGCCGGCTGGAACGACGCCCGCCCCGTCCCCGCCCCCTGACCGCGGCTCCCCGGCCGCGGCCCGGCCCGGCGCGCCGCGCCGCGCCCGCGCTCCCACGCGGCCGCGAACGGTCACGGCGTTCACCAGCGCGCCACCTGCGATGACAGGGAAACGAAACACCTCCTTCACGGACGGCTGACGGTCGCGAAACACGCCCCGGGTTGCCTGAAAGGCACAGAGCAGCGACCTTCCGCGCTCGGCGCCCCGCCCACCAGCGAGGAGAAGAACCCGGCATGAGACAGCTCGTGGTCATCGGAAACGGCATGGTCGGACACCGCCTCGTCGAGGCCGTCCTCAGCCGCGACGCCGGCACCCCCTGGCACATCACGGTCCTGGGCGAGGAGCCCCGGCCCGCCTACGACCGCGTCGCCCTGTCCTCCTACTTCGACGGAGCCGGCGAGGAGGAGCTGCGCCTTGCCGACCTCCGGCGCCACCCCGGCGTCGAGCTGCTGCTGGGCGAGCCCGCCACCGCGATCGACCGCGCCGGGCGAACCGTGACCACCGCGGCCGGCCGGGTGCTGGGCTACGACGCGCTGGTGCTAGCCACCGGCTCGTCGGCGTTCGTGCCGCCGGTACCCGGCCGCGACCTGCCCGGCTGCCACGTCTACCGCACCATCGAGGACCTGGAGCACATCACCGCCACCGCGCAGGCCGCCACCGGACGCGCGGACGCGGCGGGCGTCGTCATCGGCGGCGGTCTGCTCGGCCTGGAGGCCGCCAACGCGCTCAAGCTGCTGGGCATGCAGCCCCACGTGGTCGAGATGGCGCCGTGGCTGATGCCCCGCCAAGTCGACGAGGGCGGGGGAGCGGTCCTGGGCCGCCTCGTCGCCGACACCGGCGTCGCCTGCCACACCGCCGCCGCTCTCACCGGCATCGAACCCGCCCCGCACGGCGGCGGCCTGCGCGTACTGCTGGGCGAGCCGGGGCCCGACCGGCGCAGCGTCGACGCCGGCATCGTCGTCTTCTCCGTAGGCGTGCGCCCCCGCGACGAGCTCGCCCGCGCCGCCGGCCTGGAGACCGGTCCCCGCGGCGGCGTCGCCGTCGACTCCGCCTGCCGCACCGGCGACCCGCACATCTACGCCGTGGGCGAGTGCGCCAGCGCCCAAGGCACCGTCTACGGCCTCATCGCCCCCGGCAACGCCATGGCCGAGGTCGCCGCCGAGAACATCGCCGGAGGCACGGCCGTGTTCTCCGGCGGCGACACCTCCACCAAGCTCAAGCTGCTGGGCGTGGACGTGGCCAGCTTCGGCGACGCCCAGGGCGACACCGACGGTGCCCTGGAAGTCGTGCTCAACGACGCGCCCGGCGGCCGCTACGCCAAGCTCGTGGTCTCCGACGACGCCACAACCCTGCTCGGCGGCGTCCTCGTCGGCGACGCCTCGGCCTACGCCGGACTGCGCCCCCTGGTCGGCCGCGATCTGCCCGGCGACCCCCTCGGCCTCATCGCCCCCGACCGCGGCGGCTCCGGAGGCGGCGCCGGCGTGGCAGCCCTGCCCGACGACGCCCAGGTCTGCTCCTGCAACGCCGTCACCAAGAGCGCGATCCGCACGGCCATCGCCGAGGGCAGCACCGACATCCCCGCCGTCAAGGCCTGCACCCGGGCCGGCACCAGCTGCGGCTCCTGCGTGCCGATGCTGAAGAGCCTGCTCGCCGACTCCGGCATCGAGCAGTCCAGCGCCCTGTGCGAGCACTTCGACCACTCCCGCGCCGCACTCGTCGAGATCGTCACCGCCACCGGCGTCGCCACCTTCTCCGAGCTCATCGCCCGCCACGGTCGGGGCCGCGGCTGCGACGTCTGCAAGCCCGCCGTGGCCTCCATCCTCGCCTCGCTGGGCGGCGGCCACATCCTGGAGGGCGAGCAGGCCGCCCTGCAGGACACCAACGACCACTTCCTGGCCAACATCCAGCGCAACGGCACCTACTCGGTCGTGCCGCGCGTGCCCGGCGGCGAGATCACCCCGGACCGGCTCATCGCCATTGGCGAGGTCGCCCGCGAGTTCGGCCTCTACACCAAGATCACCGGCGCTCAGCGCATCGACCTGCTCGGCGCCCGCGTCGAGCAGCTCCCGGCCGTGTGGGCCCGGCTCGTCGACGCCGGCTTCGAGTCGGGCCACGCCTACGGCAAGGCGCTGCGCACGGTGAAGTCGTGCGTGGGCAGCACCTGGTGCCGCTACGGGGTGCAGGACTCGGTGGCAATGGCGATCCGGCTGGAGCTGCGCTACCGGGGCCTGCGCTCACCGCACAAGCTCAAGTCCGCGGTCTCGGGCTGCGCGCGCGAGTGCGCCGAGGCCCGCGGCAAGGACTTCGGCGTCATCGCCACCGAGCGCGGCTGGAACCTCTACGTCGGCGGCAACGGCGGGTTCACCCCCCGCCACGCCGAACTGCTGGCCGGCGACCTCGACGACGAGACGCTCGTCCGCTACATCGACCGGTTCCTGATGTTCTACATCCGCACCGCCGACCGGCTGCAGCGAACCGCCGCCTGGATCGAGCAGCTCGACGGCGGCCTGGACCACCTGCACGCGGTCGTGGTCGAGGACGGCCTCGGCATCGCCGCCGACCTCGAACAGGCCATGGCGCGCCACACCGCGGGCTACGCCGACGAGTGGCGGGGAGTGCTGGAGGATCCCGAGAAGCTGGCCCGCTTCGTCTCCTTTGCCAACGCTCCGGAGGCCCCCGACCCCACCATCGCCTTCGACGTCGAGCGCGACCAGCCCGTCCCCGCCGGGCCCGTCCCGCTGGGGATGCCGGCCGTGCCCGCCGGCGCCGCAGAACCCGCCGGAGCGCTCGGCTGAGCGCCGCGCCGATCCGATCCGCCCCGGCACGTCAGCGTCCGGGCGACCGAGCCCACCTGAAAGGATCGACGATGAGCACGCCCACCCTTCCCGCGATCCCCGACCGGTCGTGGGTCGCCGCCTGCGGCTCCGATAGGCTCATTCCCGAACGCGGCGCCGCCGTCCTGCTGCCCGACGGAGGACAGGTCGCCGTCTTCCGCACGTACGACGACGTGCTCTACGCCGTGGGCAACATCGACCCGTTCAGCGGCGCCGCGGTGATGGCCCGCGGGATCGTCGGCGACCGGGCGGGCGAGCCCACCGTCGCCTCGCCCATGCTCAAGCAGGTGTTCTCCCTGCGCACAGGTCGCTGCCTCGACGATCCCGGCGTGGGCCTGCCCATCTACGCCGTGGAGCCGCGCGAGGGCGTGGTCCACGTCTGCACCCGACCGGACGAGGCATCCACATGACATCGACGCCGCCGACCGCGCCCGCCGCACGCGAGGCGCCCGACGACCCCGCCGACGACCGGTCCCCATCCGGCGCCGCCACCGTGGCGCCGCTGGCCGGGTTCACCGTCGCCGTCACCGCCGCCCGCCGCGCCGACGAGCTGGCCGCGCTGCTGCGCCGCAAGGGCGCCGAGGTGGTCAGCGCCCCGGCGCTGCGCATCGTGCCGCTCAGCGACGACCAGCGCCTGGCCACGGCGTCGCGAGAGCTGATCCGCCGTCCCGCCGACGTGATCGTGGCCACCACCGGGATCGGCTTCCGCGGCTGGGTGGAGGCCTGCGACACCTGGGGCAGCGCCGAGCGGCTGGTGCGGTCCATGGGCTGCGCACGGGTGCTCGCGCGCGGGCCCAAGGCCAAGGGCGCCATCCGCGCCGCCGGGCTGCGCGAGGAGTGGTCCCCGCCCTCGGAGTCCTCGGCCGAGGTGCTGGACTACCTGCTGGAGTCCGGTGTGGAAGGGCTGCGCGTGGCCGTGCAGCTGCACGGCGAGCCGCTGCCCGACTTCTGCGCCGCGCTGCGCATGGCCGGCGCCGAGGTGGTGGAGGTGCCCGTCTACCGGTGGATGGAGCCCGAGGACACCGCGCCCCTGGACCGGCTGATCGAGGACGCGGCCTCGGGCGGGGTCGACGCCGTCACCTTCACCAGCGCGCCCGCGGCCGCCGCCCTGCTGGACCGAGCCCGCCGCCAAGGCCTGCACCGCCCCCTCGTCGAGCGGCTGCGCGGCGACGTCATGGCCATGTGCGTGGGTCCGGTCACCGCCCGCCCGCTCATGGCAGAGGACGTGCCCACCGTGTGGCCCGCCCGCGCCCGCATCGGCGCCATGGTCAAGCGGCTGGCCGAGGAGCTGCCCGAACGCTTCCCGGCCCTGCCCGTGGCCGGGCACCGGCTGCGGCTGCGCGGGCACGCCGCGCTGGTCGACGGCGCGGTCTGCCCGGTCTCGCCCGCGCTGATGCGGGTGCTGCGCGAGCTCGCCCGCCGCCCCGGCCAGGTCCGCGACCGCGCCGACCTGCTGGCCTCGCTGGGCGGCGACGGCGACGCCCATGCGGTCGAGACCGCGGTAGCCCGGCTGCGCAGCGCGCTGGGCGACGCCAGGATCATCCAGACCGTGGTCAAGCGCGGCTACCGGCTCGCGCTGGACACGGGAGAGTGCGCGTCCCGAGGAGACTGATGGAGCCCGCCACCCTGCTGCTGGCCGTGCACGGCACCCGCGACCCGCGAGGCGTCGCCGAGGCCCGCCGCCTGGCCCGCCGCGTCGCCGAGCTGACCGGGGCGCCGGTGCGGCTCGGCTTCGCCGACGTGCTCGCGCCCGACGTGGGCGAGGCCGCCGCCGCGGTCGAGGGGCCCGTCGTGGTGGTGCCCGCGTTCCTCGCCGCCGGCTACCACGTCCGGGTGGACATCCCCGCCCAGCTGGAGCGCGCCGGCCGCGGCGACGCGGTGCTCACCGGCGCTCTGGGGGCCGACGAAAGGCTGCTGGACGCGGCCGTGCGCCGGCTGCGCGGGGCCGGGCGGCGGCGCGGCGACGCCGTGGTGCTGGCCGCGGCCGGCTCCTCCGACCCCGCCGCGCGCGCCCAGGTGGCCCACGCCGCGCGGCGGCTCTCGCGCCGGCTGGACGCGCCGGTGGAGGTGGGCTACGTGGCCACCGCCCCGCCGTCCGCGGCCGAGGCGGTGCGCCGGCTGCGCGCCCGCGGCCACCGGCGGGTGGCGCTTGCCTCGTGGCTGCTGGCGCCGGGCCTGTTCCATCAGCGCCTCGCCGCGGCCGGGGCCGACACCGTCGCCGAACCCCTGTGCCCCGACGCCGGGGTCGCTGCGGCCGTGGCCGCCCGCTACCGGCGGGCCGCCGTCCGCGCGGCGGCCTGAGCGGGCGCGGGCGCCGGCGCCGGCGCATCCCCGGGCCGGGGGCCGCCGGCCCGGCGGGGACGGCTGACCGCGCCGGGGGTGGACACAGGCAGTAGCCGGACCGGGGAATCGTCACGTACCGCAATGAAGTGAATGAACGCGAACCTAGCGTCGCATATCTCACAGAATCGGCCACCAGTCCAGAAACCCCCGATTCAGCGAGCAATCCCGCAGATCGTCGCCCCCTGGACGCGTTACCGTCCCGTGATGAATAATCTCGAAGCGGCGCACGTCGAGCCCGTCCGCGGGTCGCCGTACGAGGCCGCCGCCCCCACCCCCTGACCTGGGTGGCTTCCGCCGCGCACCCCCGCGACCGCCCCCCGGCGGTCGCCGGCGCGGCCGTCCGCAGTCCCCGTCCGAAGGGCATTCCGCCGTGGGCAATCATGCGCCCTCCCGCTCCTCCCTGCGGGACCTCCTCAAAGAGAAGCGCTCGATCGTCGTCGTGACCGCAACCGGCGCCGCGCTCATCGCAGCCGGAACCGCCGGCGCCGCCACCGTCGACCGCCTGGCCGCCGCGCCCGAGTCCGCCACCGGTAAGGCCGCACTCCCGGAGGCCGCGACCGCCGACGGCCGCCCCGCCCCCCGCAACTCCCCCGGCCAGGACCACGCAGAGGCCCAGGAGCAACGCCAGCAGGCACTGGAGGCCGCGACCCAGTCCTTCACCGGCACCGCCACTCAGGAGCAGAAGCCCGAGCCTGAACAGGACTCCGGCGGATCCGGCGGCTCGGACGAGGCCGCCGACATGAGCCCCACCGGCGAAGGCGGCGCGTGCGAGGCCTCGATGTACAGCGAGCCCCAGCCCACCGCCAGCGGCGAGCAGTTCGACCCCAGCGCCATGACCGCCGCCCACAAGTCCCTGCCGATGGACACCATGGTCCGGGTCACCAACCCCGGCACCGGCGCATCGGTCACCGTGCGCATCAACGACCGCGGCCCCTACGTCGCCGGACGCTGCCTGGACCTGTCCACCGCCTCGTTCGAGCAGATCGCCTCGGCCGACGCCGGCGTCGTCGACGTCGAATGGCAGGCCCTGAGCTGACCCCCGCCGCCTGACAGGCTTTCGGGTATGCGGGGGATCACCGGGTCCGCGGGGCGCGCCCAAACCCCGGTGATCTTGTAGCTATCGTGAAGGAAAGCGTTTTCCAGTGACGATAGCTACAAGATCAACGGTGATATGAGCTCCGGCCCCCAGCGCGCCCCACCGTGCCTACAGCCCGCGCCCGCCCGCCCCACGTGGCAGAATGCGGCGAGACACCGGCACAGGTGTGGCGGCAGGGAAGGGAGAGGCGGGTGTTCCGCACCGAATCGCGCCAGGTCATCTCGCCCACCGACCTGGTCGACACCATGGAGTGCGAACACCGCAGCGCGCTGCGCATCGCCGCGGCCGAGGACCTCCCCGGCGCGCCCGCCCCCACCGACCTCGACCCCCTCGTCGCCCAGCAGGGAGCCGCCCACGAACAGGCCGAGCTCGACAGGCTGCGCGGCCTCTTCGGCGACGGCGTGGTCGCCATCGCCGACCCCGCCCCCACCGACGCCGCCATGCGCGCCGCAGCAGAGGCCACCGCCGAAGCGATGCGCGCCGGCGCCCCCGTCGTCTACCAGGCCTGCTTCTACGACCCCGTCACGACCGGGGTCGCCTTCCACGGCCGCGCCGACTTCCTCATCTCCACCGCCGTGGACCCCGCCACCGGCGCCGCACGCCCCGGCGCCCCGGTGCGCTACGAACCCTGGGACACCAAGCTCGCCCGCCGCCCCGGCCCCTCGGCCATCCTCCAGCTCACCGCCTACGCCGCGGCCCTGGAACGCACCGAGACCGGCCGCGGCGAGCACATGCACCTGATCACCGGCGACCGCGGCGTGCACACCCACCGCGTCGCCGAGTTCCTGCCCATCCTCGAGGGCGTCCGCCGCCGCCTCCTGCAGGCCCTCGGCGAGCCGCCCGCCCTGCCCCACCCCTTGTGGGCGCCGCCCCGGCCCGCCTGCGACGGCTGCGGCTACAGCGCACTGTGCGCCGAAGGCCGCGCCGCCGCCCGCCACCTCTCCCTGGTCGCCGGGCTCCGCGCCGACCAGGCCCGCCGCCTCGACGACTGCGGCATCTCCACCATCGACGCCCTCGCCGGCGCGAGCGAGGACGCCCGCCCGCCCGCCATGCCCCGCCACTCCTTCGCCCGGCTGCGCGAGCAGGCGGCCCTGCAGGTGCGCCAGGACGCCACGCGCACCGCCGAGGACCCCCAGGGCACCGTCATCGCCGAGGTCCACTCGTCCGAGGGCCTCGCCTCCCTGCCCGAACCCGGCCCCGGAGACGTCTTCTTCGACATGGAGGGCTACCCCTACTACGACGGCGCCGACGGCCGCGGCCTGGAGTACCTCTTCGGCGCCGTCACCCCCGCCCGCGGCGAGGGTGACGAGGAGTTCCACGCCTTCTGGGCCCACGACCGCGCCCAGGAGAAACGCGCCTTCGAGGACTTCGTCGACTTCGTGTGCGAGCGCATCGACGCCGACCCCGGCGCCCACGTCTACCACTACGCCTCCTACGAGGCCGACCGGCTCAAGCTCCTGGCCGCCGCCTTCGGCACGCGCGAGGCCGAGGTCGACGAACTGCTGCGCCACCGCCGCCTCGTCGACCTCTACACCGCCGTCAAGAAGAGCCTGCGCGTCTCCCAGCGCTCCTACTCCATCAAGTACCTCGAACCCCTCTACCTGCCGCAGAGCCGCGGCGGCGAGGTCACCACCGCCGCCTCCAGCATCGACGCCTACGCCGACTACCTCGCCGCCGCCGAGGCCGGCGAGACCGAGCGCGCCGGCAAGATCGTCCGCTCCATCGCCGACTACAACCGCGACGACTGCGTCTCCACGGCGCGCCTGCGCGACTGGCTGGAGGACCTGCGCACCCGCAACGGCATCACCGCCCGCCCCGCCGGCCAGAGCGAGCTCGTCGCCGAGGACGCCGACGAGCGGGCCGCCGAGCGGCGCCGGCGCCGCGACGAGCAGGAAGCCCGCCTGCACGCCCTGACCGGCCCCCTGCTGGACGGCGTCCCCGACGACCCCGCCGCCCGCACCCCCGACCAGCACGCCCGCGCGCTGCTGGCCTCCTTGGCCGGCTACTACCGCCGCGAGGAGAACCCGTCGTGGTGGGACTACTTCCGCCGCGTCTCGGCGCCCATGGAGGAACTGGAAGCCGACAACGAGTGCCTGGTGCCGCTGCGCGCCCGCATGGGGGAGTGGCAGGAGCCCACCGGACGCCGGAAGCTGGCCCGCCGCGAGGTCGAGCTGCGCGCCGACCCCGCCCGCCCCCACCCCTTCGCCGCGGGCGACTCCGTCCGGCTGCTCTACGCCGGAGCGCCCGGCCAGGAGGCCGACACCGTCAACGCCGCCGTCGAGACCTCCTCGCCCGAGCGCCTCACCCTCGTCGAGACCTCCTCGCCCGGCGAAACCTACGCCCGCGCCCCCGCGGCCGTGCTGCCCGGAGCCCCCGTGCGGTCGGCGCCCAAGGACGACGCCCTGTGGTCCCTGGCCGCCGAAGCCGTCGAGGCGCTTCCCGAGCTGCCCCCGCACGCCGGCCTGGACGTCCTCTGCCGCCGCCCGCCGCGCACCCGCGGCGGCGCAGGACTGCCCGACCCGGCCGAGCACGGCGGCGACCTGGTGTCCGCGGTCATCGCCGCCGTCGACCGGCTCGACTCCTCCTACCTCGCCGTGCAGGGCCCGCCCGGCGCCGGCAAGACCTACCTGGCCGCCCGCCTGATCACCCACCTCGTGGCCTCCGGGCGCACCGTCGGGGTGTGCTCCACCAGCCACAAGGCCGTGGAGAACGTCCTCTCCGCCGCCGCGCACGCCGCCCGAACCGGGCCCGCAGCCCCGAGCGGAGACGCCGCGCCTCACGCGCTTGCCGTCGCCAAGCGGCCGCCCGCCGGCAAGGCCGACCCCCGGGCGCCCTGGGACCAGCCCAAGAGCCCCAAGGACCTGGCCGCCTGGCGCGCCGAACACACCGGCGGCCACCTCGTCGGCGGCACCGCCTGGAACCTCGCCAACGAGGCGATGCGCGCCGATCCGCTCGACGTCCTCATCATCGACGAGGCCGGGCAGTTCGCCCTCGCCGACACCCTCGCCGTCTCCAGCGCAGCGCGCGACCTCGTGCTGCTCGGCGACCCCCAGCAGCTGCCCCAGGTCGTCCAGGGCGCCCACGGCGAGGGAGCCGCAGCCTCGGCCCTGGAGCACCTGGTCGGCGGCGCCGAGATCATCGACCCCGACCTCGGCTACTTCCTGGACCAGACCCGCCGCATGCACCCGAACGTGTGCGCCCCCGTCTCCCAGCTGTCCTACCGGGGTGTGCTGCGCGCCCACCCCAGCGCCGCCGAACGCGTGATGGGCGGCCTACCCGCCGGCCTCTACCGCTACGAGATCGACCACACCGGCCGCGCCACCCACAGCCCCGAGGAGGTCGAGGCCGTGGTGGCCATCGCCGCCGACCTGGTCGGGCGGACCTTCCGCGAACCCGGCGCGGTGGCCGACCGCGAGGTCACCGGCGAGGACGTCCTCGTCGTCGCGCCCTTCAACCTCCAGGTCCGCGCCCTGCGCCAAGCCCTGGACGCCGCCGGGCTGCCGGGCGTGCGCGCGGGTACCGTCGACCGCTTCCAGGGCCAGGAGGCTCCCGCGGTCATCTGCTCCATGACCGTCTCCAGCGCCGCCGACGCCGCCCGCGGACTCGACTTCGTGCTCTCCCGCAACCGCCTCAACGTCGCCCTCTCACGCGCCCAGACCGTGGCCGCGCTGGTCTACTCGCCGCAGCTGATCGCCTCGGCCCCGCGCTCGGTCGCCGAGCTGCGCGTCCTGGCCGGCTTCGCCGGCCTGCGCGAGGCCGCCGCACCCCGGCGCTCTCCTGCTCCCTCCGCCGCCGGCAGAGGCTGACCCGGGCCCGCGGGCGCTCCCGGCTTGATCAACAGCCGCAGGCCGAGTTGGATGTCCCCTATGGCAGAGACCCGGCCCGAAGCGTTCCGGCGGTACCGGAGAATCGTCTCCAGGACGCCGCGACCGCCCCTCGCGCCCGCTGCGCCCCGCCGCGGCCGCTCCGCGGCCCCGGGCCCGACCGGCACCGCGCCGGCGTGCCCCGACCCCCGCACACTCCACGCCGCCCCCGGCGGCCGCATCGTTGGGAGAAGGTTCCCCCGTTGACGCCTGCAGAGAACGGAGACCGGCAGATCCGCAACACCCGCCACCCCTTGGGAGTCCGGATCACCGCGGGCGTGCTGGGCGCGGCCTGCCTGGTACTGGGCCCGATCGGCTACCTGCGCGCCATCGCGGCGGGCGAGGGGTCCGCGGCCGAGTGGTACACCCTGAGCTTCAGCGCGTCGGTGGGGCTGCCGCTGCTGGCCGCCGCGATCGCCACGGTCGCCGGCGACCGCCGCGCCGCACTGTGGTCGCTGGCCCTGCTGGGCTGGCCGCTGGTCTATGTGACGGCTGTCCACGTCCTGCTCGCGACCTGAACCGGACACCGCAGTGTCCGCGGACGCTACGTTGGGGCCGGGGCCCCGCCCGGCCCAGCCCGCGACCGACGCGACGAGAGGCACCCGTGTCGCCGAAGAAGAGATCCAAGAAGCCCGGCCGCCCCGCTGGCGGCGGAGGGCCCCGCACCGGCTCCGCAGGCGCGGCCACCGGCACCGCCACGGAGCCGGGCAGGGGCGCCGCCGCCTCTGCATCCGGCGTCAGCCGCACCCCGGTCGTGCTCGACGACCGCCGCCGCTGGCCGGTGGCGGTGTGGACCGCCCTCACGGCGGTGTGGACCCTGGGCTCGCTGGCGTTCTTCGTGCTGTTCCTGGCCGAGGGGTTCGCCATGCTCGGCGAGACGGACGGCGGCGCCGCCTCCGCGGGCATGCGCACCGCCGCCTGGTACCTGCTGGGACTGGTCCTGTGCGCCCTCGCCGCACCCCTGGCCGGAGCCGTGTGGGCCGCGCTGCTGCGCCGCAGGATCGCCGCGATCCTGTTCGCCGCCGCCCTGCTGCTGTCCGGGGGAGCACTGTTCTCCCTGGACACCCCGGCGGGCATCGCCGAGGCGATCGGCAACGGAATCACCTCGGGCTGAGGCCCCGCCCACCGGCCCAACCCGCGGCGCGCCGCGCCCCCGGGCGCACGCGCCCGGCGCCATGGGCCATGATGTCCTGCGTGGCCAACGACGACACCCCCCGCATCCGCGACAGCGCGCACGGCGACCCCGATTCCGGGACCGCACCCGACACCGGCGCCGACGGCGTCGCCGAGATCGTCCCGGCCGAGGTGCGCGAGCACCTGGTGCGCGGCACCCGCAGCGTGCTGGTCGACGAAGGCGCCCTGGACGCGGTCCGCCGACGCTTCGACGACGAGCAGGCCGGTGCCCTGGGCCGCTACCTCGCCTCCGCCCAGTCGGCCAACACCCTGCGCGCCTACCGCTCCGACTGGATCGCCTTCACCGCCTGGTGCCTGGACGAGGGGCGCCGGTCCCTGCCCGCCGACCCCGTCGACGTGGCCGTCTACCTCGCCGCGGCCGCCGATACCGTCCGCCCCGACGACCCGGACCGCTGGGCACTGGCCCCGTCCACCCTGGAGCGCAAGGCCGCCGCGATCGCCGCCGTCCACGGCGCCCAGGGCCTGGCCGCGCCCACCCGCACCGAGGTCGTGCGCATGACCCTGCGCGGCATCCGGCGGCGCCGCCGCGCGGCGCCGCGCCGCAAGCGCCCGCTGCTGCTGCCCACGCTCGAAACGCTGCTGGCCGAGCTTCCCGAGGCCGACGACGCCATCGGCGGCATCGCCCGGCGCCGCGACGCACTGCTGCTGCTGGCCGGCTTCGCCGGAGCCCTGCGCCGGAGCGAACTCGCCGCCCTGTCCTTCGACGACGTCGCCCTCGACGCCGACCACCGCAGCGGCGACCCCATGATCATCGTCCGCCTCGGCGCCACCAAGACCGACCAGTCCGCCCGCACCGAGCAGCAGATCGCCCTGCCCCGCGGCCGCCGCCCCCGAACCTGCCCCGTGTGCGCCTTCGCCGACTGGGCCGACCTGCTCGAGGCCCGCCGCGACGGCGGCGCCGCGGCTGTGGCCGAGCACCTGGCCCGCCCGCCCGAAACCCGGCCGGGCGCCCACCGCTGCCACACCTACACCGGCACCGACCTGGCCGACGGCACCGGCCGCCCCCTGTTCCCCCCCGTGGACCGCCACGGCCGCATCGGCGACAGGGCCGTCTCCGGCCGCGCGGTGGCCGACCTCGTCAAGCGCTACACCCGCCGCGCCGGCTTGGACGCCGACGCGTTCTCCGGCCACTCGCTGCGCGCCGGCTTCGCCACTCAGGCGGCGATGGGCGGCGCCAGCGACCGCGAGATCATGCGCCAGGGGCGCTGGAGCAACCCGCGCACCGTCCACGGCTACATCCGCACCGCGAGTCCGCTCGAGGACAATGCCGTGACCCGGTTGGGCCTGTGATCAACCCGAGTCCGAAATATGTCAAGATGCGTGCGTGATCGATGAGTTTCGTGCGGCCTTCCAGGAGCTGATCGACGCCTCGGTCTCAACCGACCCAGGGCGCTTTCCTCCGGCCGTGCACACGGTGCACCAGCTGGCCTCCCAAGTGCCGCCAAGCGAGCGCGAGCTGGCGCTGGAGGCACTGGGCCCCTTCCTCGGAGGAGGCCACACCGCCCCCGGCATCGCGGCCGACCTCTCCCTGATCGCCGGCGCCCTTGTCGAGATGGGTGCCGACCCCGGTCCCGCCGGCGCCGAGGTCGTGCGGCTGCTGCGCAGCATCGGCCAGGGCGCGGCCGTCTTCCTGCACGCCTGGGAGCAGACCGGGGGCGGACCGGCACCCGAGCCCGACGAGATCACCGCCGCCGCCGAGGAGCGCGTCGCCGAGCGCCTCGGCGAAAGCGCTGCCACCGCCACCGTCTGCTGGTGGACCATCCGCCGCTACGGCCTGGCGGCCAGGACGATGCTCACCGCGCCCGGCGTCCGCAGCGCCGTGCGCGCCGATCCCGAGCTGCGCGCCGAGCTCGTCGCCATCTCCAACCAGCTCAGCGTCGTGCTGCCCGAGTTCGGCGAGATCCGCGCCCTGCTGCGGATGGCCGAGGCCACCTCCGCCGTCGTGCTCGACCGGGCCTCGGGTCGCGCCTTCCGCGTGCTCTTCGACGGCATCGGCGACAACTTCCAGCTGCACACCCTGCTCGCCGACGCGCTCATCGGCCCCGAGGGCCGCGGCCTGCCCGGCCGCCGGCCCGACCCCCGCTGGACCGCCGCCTTCCGCGACGGCCGGCCCGACGCCCGGGCCCGCGTGGTCGAGGGCTGGTGGAACCTCGTGGCGCTGGACGGCACGTGGGTGTGGAACGAGGGCGTGCCCGCCGACATCCCCAGTTTCGACGGTGAGCACGTGCTGGTGCTCGAGGACCAGCCCTACCCGCGCTCGTGGAACGCTGGACGCCGCCACCCCGTGGTGAACGGGTGGCTGGAGGTCGAGGAGGAGGTCTCCGCCGAGGAGGCCGAGGAGTGGTGGTGCCGCGCGGCCCCGGCGCCGGCCTCCACACGCCCCCACGCCGAGCCGGATCCGGAGCCGGAGCTGGAGCCCGAAGCCCTCGGATCCGCGGCCGGAGGCGGCGCCCCCGCCGAGGCGCCCGCACCGGCCCGCTCTCAGGAGCCCGGCGTCCCGCATTCCGGCGTCGGCGGCGGGTCCGCGGCGGACCCGGACCCCGGGACTCCGCCGGCACCGGAGGGCGGGGGAGCGGATGCCGGGACCGTCGGCGCCTCCAGCGCCCTCGCGACTCCGGCGGTGGGGGAGGAGGCCCCCCGACCGGGGGCGGATCCCGGCGCCAGTGGCGCCCCGCCGTCGGGCGAATCCGCCGAGGCCTGCCGCGTCTCCGCGGTCCAGGCCCCCTCGGCCCCCGCTCCGCTCGCCGGTGGCGGCGCGCGGCTCGGGGAGGGCGTCGCCGACGGCTTGGCAGCGATGCGCGGCGGGTCCGCGAACGGTTCGCACCCGCCCGCGCCCGATCCTGTCGCGCTGCCGACCCCCGACGGCCGGTCCGCCGCGACAGCGGTCTCTGCCGAGCCCGACGAGCACGCCGGCCGCGGGCTGCGCGAATCCCGTCCCGCCGAGGACGCCGCGGACACCGGCGACGAGGACGCCGCGCCTGCTCCGGGGGAGTCGGCGAGGGGACGTGCGCCCGCGCCGCCCGCGGCCGGCGCCGAGGGGAACGGGACCGAGCAGGACGGGACCGAGCAGGCGCCCGCGGGTGCCGCGGTGTCCGGCGACCACTCCGACGACTCCTGCGGTGGGGAGGCGGACGACGACGCGGCGGACCCCGGCGGCGCGCCCGCGGTCTCCGCCCCGGGCTCCCGGCGCGCCCCCTCAGCGCCCCCGCTGCCCCCGCTGCCCCCGGGCGTCTCCGACAGCTCCGGCTGGGGCCCCCGCTGGCTCTGACCCGGGCGGCCGGGCGGAGCGTCCACCGCGAGACCGGGATCGGCGTCGCGCCGCGGCGACCCCTGGAAGGAATCTACAACGTAAAGGCCGATGTGCAGGCGGCAGCGGTCCGGTCTGCCGGGAACGGGGAGCCGGCAGCACGCGCCGCGCTCACGCCCGGGCCGCGGGCCGGTGCGCGCCGCCCGCCTGCCCGTCCTCGTAGTCCTCGTCGTAGAGGCCGTCGAAGTACTCTTCCTCGGTCACGTCACGGGCGCGCTCCCTGCCCGCCCACCGGGAGGGGGCGAGCATCGGGACGAACAGCGCCAGGCCCAGCGGCAGGTAGGCCCCGATCGACAGCAGCGTCACCGCACCCTCCACGCCGGGAAGGGCGGGCAGCCGCTCCACCAGTGCGGGGCGCAGGACCTGCACGGCCGTGAGCCCGATCAGCGTCAGCCCCGCGATCCCGGGCAGCAGCGGGGTCAGCCGCGGCGGCACCAGGACCAGCGCCACCAGCAGCCCCACGATCCCGGCGGCCCCCAGCGCGACCGCGCCGTCGACGGTGGCGATCGACTGGCCCCGCTCCTCCAGGCCGACGAAGCGCGGCAGCGCCCATCCGGTCCCGAGCATGAGCACCGGTGCAAGTGCCAGGCCCACGATGAATCCCACGAAATGTCGCACGAGTCTTCTCCTCAGCTGTGTAGGGGCGGCGGGCGGCGGCGCCGTACCACCGGCCTCCGGTGCGCGGCCGGCGCGTTCGCGCGCGGGGGACCGCGCGTCCCGGCGCCGCCCGACGCGACTCCACGGGGACTACGGGGAGTTGGGCATGCACCATAGCGACATTTGTTGCCAAATGGGCATAGTCGGTACACACCGTTGCGCTGCGATCGGTCACCGCAGTACGCCGCAGGGTGGCACAGTGCAGCTGAGGGCGGCCGACCCTTCCCTGAATCGGCTTGTGAAAACCGGGCAAACTCACTCTGCGTCACCTCGCCCGGCCGTGCCCCGCGCGCCTAGGCTGGGGCCGTGAGCAACTCAGAACCCGCAGGCGCCTCCGAGTCCGAGCCGGACCCCGAGGTCGTCGAACTGGCCACCCGCGTCTTCGACCTCGCCCGCCGCGGCGAGACCGACCTCCTCGCGGCCTACCTCGACGCCGGGCTGCCGGTGAACCTCACCAACGACAAGGGCGACACCCTCGTCATGCTCGCCGCCTACCACGGCCACGCCCGCACCGCCGCCCTGCTCTGCGAGCACGGCGCCGACCCCGACCGGCTCAACGACCGCGGCCAGTCGCCGCTGGCCGGCGCGGTCTTCAAGGGCGCGGACGAGGTGGTCGACGTGCTGGTCGACCACGGTGCCGACCCCGATGCCGGCACCCCCTCGGCCCGTGACGCGGCCCGCCTGTTCGAGAAGGACCACTACCTGCAGCGGTTCGCCGGCGACCAGACCTGACCGCGGGCACGGGGGAGCGCGGGGCCGTCTGCGCTCGCGCGTCCCGCCGCGCGGGTCTACCGCGGGCGGGAGGCGGCGGCCCGATGGGCCCGAAGGGGCGCGGCGGCATCGCCGTCCGCCGCCTCAACCGACACAATGAATCTACGTTGTAAAGGCGAGCGTAGGGTTCACCCCCGAACTCCGTACACCGGACAGGCAGCCCTCACCCCTCCTCCAGCACCGCCCAGCCGTGCTCCGTATACACCGTCCCCCCACGCGCCGCGGCCCCGGCCGCGGCGGCGACGCGCCGCCGGCGGGCTCCCTCTCCCAGGAGTCGCTCCCACTCCTCGCCGGGCGCGGCCAGCACCGCGTCGCTCAGCTCGTCTGCGGGCAGCCGCACCCGCGCGAAGTCGGCCTCCTCCAGCGCCCCCGAGAAGACGAAGACCGTCGCCGGCCGCCGGTCGGGCTGCAGCTCCGGCGGTTGCCAGTCCACGCACACGAGCCTGTCGAGCACCGGCACGAACCCCAGTTCCTCGCCGCACTCGCGCCGGCAGGCGGCCAGCGGCGACTCACCCTCCTCGATGACCCCGCCGGGCAGCGACCACCCCGGCTTATACGTGGGCTTGACCAGCAGCAGCCGCCCGTCAGCGGTGCTCAGCAGCGCGGCGGCCGCCCCCCGGCTGCGGGGCAGGCCCTCGAAGAACGCGTATTCGGAGTCGTCGACCACGCCGCCAGACTACGGACCGGCCCTACCGGACCCCGGCAGCCGGGGGCGGCGCGCCCCGGCGACTCACCGCGGCGCGGCGGCACCGCCCGCGGGCCCGTCGCCCCGTTCGGGCGCGGCCGCCGACCCCAGCGGCGCCCGGCTCACCGGTCGACGGCCGAAGCGCCGCCGCAGCTCGTAGGCCGCCAGCACCACCGCCACCGCGGCCAGCGTCGCCCACAGCGGCAGCCTCTGGTCGGGCAGCAGGGCCATCGCACCCAGGACGGCCAGCAGTCCCGCAAGCGTCGCCCAGCTCAGGTACGGAAAACCCCACATCCTGAAGCGGATTGCGCCCGGGTCTTCGCCGCGCAGCCGCCGCCCCAGCACCAGCTGGGAGGCCACGATCGTGAGGAACAGCACGAGCAGGATCGCGCCGATCGAGGCCACCAGGAACGCGAAGACCGTCTCCGGCCACAGGTAGTTGCCCACCACCGACGCGTAGCCCACGGCGGTGCCCAGCAGGATCGCCCGAGTGGGCACCCCGCGCCGCCCCACGGCCGACAGCGCCCGCGGCGCGTCGCCCTGGCGGGTCAGCACGTGCAGCATCCGCGAGGAGGTGTACAGCGCCGCGTTGAGCACACTCAGCACGGCGACGAACACCACCACCTCCATGACCAGCGGCGCGGCGGGCACCCCGACCCGCTCCATCACCGCGACGAACGGGCTGCGCAGCAGCTCGGCGGTGTCCCACGGCAGCACCGCCACCACCACCAGGATCGAGGCGACGTAGAACAGCCCGATGCGCCAGAGCACGTTGGTGGTCGCGCGCGCCACCCCGCGCACGGGCTCGTCGCTCTCGCCCGCCGCGATGGTGACGATCTCCACCCCGCCGAACGAGAACAGCACGACCACCGTCGCCGCCAGCACAGCGCCCCACCCGTTGGGCGCGAACCCGCCGTGGGCCCACAGGTTGTCGACCGTCGCGCCCCCGCCGCCCGGCCACAACCCAACCGCGAACAGTCCGCCCAAAACCAGGAACGCCACGATCGTGGCGACCTTGACCAGCGAGAACAGAGTCTCGGTCTCGCCGAACATACGCACCGAGACCAGATTCGCCCCGGTCATCACCAGCAGCAGCCCCAGCGACAGCAGCCACCCCGGCAGCGGCACCCACGCCTCGAGCGTGGCCGCGCCCGCCACCGACTCCGCCGCCACCAGCACGCAGTACATCCACCAGTACAGCCATCCGATGCAGAACCCCGCACGCGGGCCCAGCGCCATGCGCGCGTAGTCGGAGAACGACCCGGCCGAAGGGCGGGCCACCACCATCTCGCCGAGCGCCCGCAGCGTCAGCAGCACCAGCGCGCCCGCCAGCGCATAGGAGAGCACGGCGGCCGGGCCGGCGGTGCTGATCACGGCGCCGGAGCCGATGAACAGCCCGGCGCCCACCGACCCGCCGATGGCGATCATCGCCATGTGCCGCCGCCGCAGCGAGTGCGCCAGCCCCGACGTGCCGGAAGCGGGCGTGGTTGGAGTGCTGTGCCTGGTCACGGGCACCGAGGGTATCGGTTGTGCGCGAATGCCCGGCGTCCTCCGCTCGCCCCGCGCCGCCGTTGCGGCACTCCCTCCGGCGAGGGAAGCGCCCGCGCATCCCGCGTGCGATCATCACCCTGTGCCGCACATCCGCCGCCTGCTGAGCCCGCTCACGCAGATCGCGACCTACACCCGCTGGGTCCACCTGATCCTGGGCGGCGTGGTGTTCATGCCCTACCTCATCGCCGTCGCCGTGCTCGCATCGCTGATCCTCGCCAGCGGCGGCGGACCCGGCTCCGGTTCGCCCGGCGCGGCGCTGGTGGTCGGACTGGCGCCGGCGCTGGGGCTGGTCGCGGCCACCGCGTGGCTGCCCGGTGTGCGCACCATGTCGGCCCACCTAGTGCGCGCACTGGTCACGGGCGCGCTCGCCGCCGAGGAGGTCGCCGAGGCCAGCACCCGGCGCAGTCGCATGCGCACCGGCCTGTGGCTGGTCGTCCACCTGAGCGCGGGCTTCGCGGTGTGCCTGGCGACCATGCTGGGGCTGACCCAGTCGGCCGTGCTGGCGGCCACCGCCGTGGCCCCCGATCCGGCGGGCCTGATGGAGGGCTCCCTCTACCCCGCGGGCGGGGAGCCGCCCGCCCCGGCCGAGCGCATCGCCGCGCCCTTCGCCGGAGCCGCCCTGCTGCTGGCGGTGATCTACACCGTGGCCGGCGCCGGCGCGCTCATGGCCCGGCTGGCGCCGGTACTGCTGGGGCCCTCGGCGGCCGAGCGCCTGGCGGCGGCCCAGCAGCGCGTGGAGACCCTCGCCGAGCGCAACCGCCTCGCCCGCGAGTTGCACGACTCCATCGGCCACGCCCTGTCCGCCGTCACCCTGCAAGCCGGCACCGCCGCGCGCGTCATCGACACCGACCCCGCTTTCACACGCTCGGCGCTGGAGGCCATCGCGGAACAGGCCCGCACCGCCACCGCCGAGCTCGACCACGTCCTGGGGCTGCTGCGCGACGAGCGCCCCTCCACCGCACCCCAGCGCGACCTCGCGCACCTGGACCAGCTCGTGGAGGCCACCCGGGCCGTCGGCGCCGAGGTCACCGCCGACGTCGAGGGCGACCCGGCGGCCGTCCCCGGCGTCGTCTCCCGCGAGACCTACCGGATCTGCCAGGAAGGGCTCACCAACGTCCTGCGCCACGCGGGGCCGGTGCCCGTCGCCCTGCGCCTGCGGGTCGGTGCCCACGAGTTGGAGGTCGAGATCACCAACCCCACCGCCCACCCCGCGCCCGCCGGCGCCGGCCGCAACGGCAACCGCGGCGGCGGCCGCGGCCTGCGGGGGATGGACGAGCGGCTGCGCCTGCTCGGCGGGACCCTGCAGGCGGGGGCCGCAGACGGCCAGTGGCGGCTGCGCGCCGCCGTCTCTTGGAGGGACGCACAGTGATCACGGTGGCGCTCGTCGACGACGAGAACCTCATCCGCGCGGGCCTGCGGGCCCTCATCGAATCCGAGCCGGACCTGTCGGTGGTCGCCGAGGAGGGCGACGGCACCGGGGTGGTGGACATGGCCCGCCGCCATCGCCCCGATGTCGTGCTGATGGACGTGCGCATGCCGCGCCTGGACGGTATCGAGGCGACCCGTGCGCTGGAGCGGTCGCTGGACGCGGCCCCCGCCGTCGTCGTGCTGACCACGTTCGAGAACGACGACTACGTCTACGGCGCGCTCCGTGCCGGCGCCCGCGGCTTCCTGCTCAAGCGCAGCCGACCGGACCAGATCCTCGACGCCCTGCGGACGGTGGTGCGGGGCGACTCGCTGCTGTTCCCGGCGGCCGTGCGCCGCCTGGCCGCCTCGGCGGGTGCGGCCGACACTCCGGCGGCGCGGGCCGTGGCGTCGCTGACCGAGCGGGAGGCGACCACGCTGCGCCTGCTGGCGCGGGGGATGTCCAACGCGGAGGCCGCCGCCGAGCTGTTCGTGGGGGTGGAGACGGTCAAGACGCACGTCTCCGGCATCCTGGCGAAGCTGTCGGTGCGCGACCGGACCCAGGCGGTGGTTGCGGCCTACGACTCGGGGTTGATCCGCCCGGGAGAGAACCCGGCGCCGCGCTGAGCGGCGCCGGGCCGGGGTGCGCAATTATAAATCTACGTTGTAAAGGTAGCTGTTTCCTACACCGAAAAACTCGCCCTCACACCTGCTCAGCACCGCGACTGCCGTCCTCAATCACAAACGTCGCAAGATTGCGCACCGGCGCACCACGCCGGCTCACGTAGTCCACGACCCGGTAGTCGGTGCGCCACCGCCCGTGGGAGATCTCGTTGCGGACGTAGCCCCGCCGCCGGTTGATCAGTTTGATGTGCGGGTTCTCGGCCAGCTGCACGAGGTCGGTGTCGCGCTGGTCCTCGCCGTCCCCGCCGCTGGCGATCGAAGTGCCCACCACCTCGGTGGCCACGGTCGCCGAGTCGGGGTCGTCGAAGTCGGCCTTGACGTCGCACAGGTAGTTGGCGTGCACGTCGCCGGTGATCACCACGGGGTTGGAGGGGCCCGAGGCGAGGAGGTCGCGCAGCCGGTCGCGCTCGTGGCGGTAGCCGTCCCAGGCGTCGTTGGAGAAGTCGGTGCTCTCGCCCTCGTCGAAGTCGCGCTGGGAGAAGAACACCTGCTGGGCCAGGACGTTCCAGCGTGCGGTCGGCCCGCTCAGTCCTTCCTCCAGCCACTCGCGCTGCTGTGCGCCCAGCAGCGTCCGGCCGGGGTCGGCGTGGCCGCCGTCGCCGACCTGGTCACTTCGGTACTGGCGGGTGTCGAGCAGGTGGACGTCGACCAGGTCGCCGAAGGTCAGCCGGCGGTAGAGCTGCATCGCCGGGCCGTCGGGCCGCTGCGCCCGGCGCAGCGGCATGTGCTCGTAGTAGGCCTGGAAGGCGCGGGCGCGTCGGCGGAGGAAGACCTCCGGGTCCTGGTCGGGCTCGTCGTCGGGCTCGGAGACCTCGCCGGCCCAGTTGTTCTCGACCTCGTGGTCGTCGAAGACCACCGCCCAGGGGAAGGCGGCGTGGGCGGCCTGCAGGTCGGGGTCGGTCTTGTGCTGGGCGTGGCGGAGGCGGTAGTCGGCGACGGAGAACACTTCGCGGGCGGGCAGGTGGCCGCGGCCGATCTCGCCTTGGGCGTCGCCCTCGTAGATGTAGTCGCCCAGGAAGCAGACCAGATCGAGGTCCTCCTGGGCCATGTGTGCGTGGGCCGTGTAGTAGCCGGCGGGGTAGTTCTGGCAGCTGGCGAACGCGAAGGCGAAGCCGTCCAGGTGTGCTCCGGGCCGGGGCGCGGTCTTGCTGCGGCCCACCGGGCTGAGTTCTCGGCCCGCGCGGAACCGGTAGTAGTACTCCGCGCCCGGTCGCAGCCCGTTCACCTCGACGTGTACCGAGTGGCCCTCCTCGGGCCGGGCGAACTCCGCGCCCGAGGCGACGACGCGGCGGAAGCGCTCGTCGGTGGCGACCTGCCAGCGCACCCGCACCCGGCGGTCGGGCATGCCGCCGTGGCCGTCCTCGGCGAGGGGGTCGGGTGCCAGCCGGGTCCACAGCACGAACCCGTCGGGCAGCGGGTCGCCGGAGGCGACTCCCAGGGTGAAGGGCTGGGTGATCCTGCCGCGTCCGCCCGCGCCGCTGTGGCCCGGTTGCGCCCAGGCGGGGGTGTTGCCGAGTGCGAGTGCGCCGATGGCGGCTCCGCCGGCGGTCAGCGCGCGGCGGCGCGTGGGGGACGTGGTGGCGGGGGAGGGCAGGGGTCTGTCGTCGGGGGTGTTCTCGGGGGCGGGGAATCGGGGGGCGTCGGGCATGCACGGTCTCCTCAGTCGATTCGCCGGCCGCACTCCAGGGGGAGGAGGTGCGGTGGACCGTGCTCTATGACGACATGAGGGGTATGAAACCCCAACCACCTGATAGTGAACGTTCGGATTCGCTTTTGCGTAGTCGGGAAACCGCTGGCGGCGGGTGAAGCGGCGGTTGATTTGGGGGAGCGGCGACGTGAATTCGAGGGGCGAGCATTCCTCCTCTGCACATCGCCGTATCGGTGCCGCCCGTTGAAAGGCGGGTTTCCTCTGGGCGGCGGTCGACCCGCCATTGTCCGGCACTCTCAGATTCCGCCGGGGGCCGACACCCGATGATCTTGTAGCTATCGCAAATGGAAATCGATTTCCTCCACGATGGCTACAAGATCGACGGGGGTCTGCGATCTAGGGGTGGATCTCGATCTCGACGGGCGGGTGGACGGCGGGGGCGCAGTCGACGCGGCCGAGGTCGGCGACGACGGTGTCGGCGCAGGGGCGCAGTTCGTCGGCCGGGGTGGTGGTGGTCACGGCCACGGTGCGGGCGCCGGCGGCACGGGCCGAGGCGAGTCCGGCGGGTGCGTCCTCGAATACGACGCAGCGGGCGGGGTCGGCGTCGAGTCTGCGCGCGGCGAGCAGGTAGGGCTCGGGGTCGGGTTTGCCCGCGGTGACGTCGTCGGCGGTGATCATCAGCGGAGGGTCGATGCCCACGGCTTTGACGCGCGCTATTGCGAGAGGGCGGGTGCAGGAGGTGACGATCGCCCAGGCGTCGTCGGGCAGGCTGGCCAGGAGTTCGCGGGTGCCGGGGAGGACGCGCAGTTCGGGGGCGCGGTCGATCTCCAGTTGTTCGAGGCGGCGGGTGGCCTCGGCGACGCGGTCGGCGGGCAGGAGCCGGGCGGCGATCTGGCGGGCGGGGATGCCGTGCCCGGCGATCCGGGTGAAGCGGTCGCGGTCGATGCGGTACTCCTCGACCCATTGGGCCCAGGACGCTTCGATGGCGGGGCCGGAGTCGACGAGCGTGCCGTCCATGTCGAACAGGAGCGCCTGTGCGGTGATCATCACGGTGGCGAGTCTAGGGAGCGCGGCGCGGGGGCGGCGCGGGGGCGGGTGTGGGACCTGCCACGGCGCGGGGTGGCCGGGCGGGGTCAGGTGGCGGGGTCTTGGCGGGTGGGGTCGTCGAGCATGGGGGTGGTTCCGGGGTTGGCGGGGCGGGCGGGGGCGGGGCGCAGGGAGGCGGCGTCGGCGGCGTCGGAGACGATGCGGGTGAAGTTGTCGGGTTGGTCGAGGCTGACGAGGTGGCCAGCGCGGGGGACGTTGAGGAGGCGTCCGTCGGAGCAGGCGTCGAGGAAGCGCTTTTCGTGGATGCGGAAGTGGTCGCGGGCCCCGTTGATGAGCCAGACGGGGCCGGTGTAGGCGGTGAGGGCGCCGAGGACGTCCATGTCGGCGACTTCGTCGATGACGGCGCGGGCGACTTCCATGGCGAGTCCGCCGTCGAGGGCGGCTTGGGCTCCGTCGCCGAGGGTGAGGCGGTGGAAGCGTTCGTTGACGGCTTGGCCCTTGTCGGGGAGGCGGTCGAGGAGGGCGGCGGGGATGCGGTAGACCTGCGCGAGGGTTTGGGCGGGGCGGGCGGTGCATCCGGCGGCGACGAGGCCGGCGGTCTTGTGGGGGTAGGCGGCGGCGGTGGCGATGGAGACGAAGCCGCCGAGGCTGAGGCCGACGACGAGGGCGCGGCCGCCGAGGGTGTCGATGGTGTCGGCGACGGTCTGGACGGCGCCGGTGAGGGTGAAGTGTTCGCCGCGGCGGTTGCCGTGTCCGGGGAGGTCGCAGGCGACGGCGGTGCGGCCGGCGGCGGTGAGTTGGTCGAGTTGGGGCCGCCACATGCTGCTGGAGAAGCGGAGGCCGTGGACCAGGACGATCGGCAGGCTCATGGGCGGTCCTTCTGCTGGCTGGGGCGCGTGGGGGTGGGCGCCGGGCGGTCGGTGGGTGTTGGCGGTGTCATGGGGTGTAGGTGACGGTGACGGGTGCGTGGTCGGACCAGCGGCGGTCGTGGGTGGGGGCGCGTTCGACGCGGGCGTGGTGGGCGGTGCGGGCGAGGGCGGGGGTTGCGAGGTGGTAGTCGATGCGCCAGCCGGCGTCGTTGTCGAAGGCGCGGCCGCGGTAGGACCACCAGGTGTAGGGGCCGGCGGTGTCGGGGTGGAGGGTGCGGACGACGTCGCGGCAGCCGGTGGTGTGGAGGAGGCGGGTGAGCCAGGCGCGTTCGTGGTCGAGGAAGCCGGAGTGGTTGCGGTTGTTGCGCCAGGTTTTGAGGTCGGCGGGGTGGTGGGCGATGTTGAGGTCGCCGCAGAGGAGGAGGTGGCGGCCGCGGGCGGTGATGTCGTGGGCGCGGTGGGTGAGGTAGGGCAGGAAGGCGTCCATGAAGCGGTGTTTGGCGTGTTGGCGGGGGGTGCCGGCGTCGCCTGAGGGGAGGTAGAGGCTGGCGACGGTGAGCTCGCCGATGTCGGCTTCGAGGTAGCGGCCGGCTTTGTCGAACTCGGGGGTGTCGAAGCCGGTCCGGTGGGTGTGGGGCGGGGTGCGGGTGTAGATGGCCACGCCGGATCGTCCGGGTTCGTCTGCGGGGGCGAGCAGCAGGTGGTAGCGGGGGTGGCGGGTGAGGGCGGTGGTGAGCTGCTCGGGGCGTGCGCGGGTCTCCTGGAGGCAGACGATGTCGGCGTCGGTGGTGTCGAGCCAGTCCAGGAGGCCTTTGCGTGCGGCGGCGCGCAGGCCGTTGACGTTGACGGTGGTGATCGTCGTGGGCACGTCGGCAAGCGTAGTCAATCGGCGGGTGGGGCGGGTGCGGGGTTCATCCGGTGGTGGGGGGCGGGGTGAGGTCGCGGAGGGCGGTGTAGGTGCGGTTGGAGCGGGCGGCGTCGCGTTGGGCTGCGGCGGTGGTGTCGATGTAGGTCTGTGAGGAGGTGATGGCGGCGTGGCCGAGGAGGTGCATGATCTCGGTGACGGAGGCGCCGTCTTCGGCGAGTCGGGTGGCGAAGGTGTGGCGGAGGGCGTGGACGAGGGTGCCGCGGGCGACGCGGTCGTGGATGCCGGCGTGTTTGTAGCACTGGCGGACGAGGTATTGGAGGCCGCCGCGGCGCAGGGGTTGGTTGCGGGTGTCGACGAGGAGGGCGTCGTTGCCGGTGGGGGTGCGGTTGAAGCGGGCGGCGCGGCTGTGGAGGTAGTCGTCGATGAGGGCTTCGAGCGGGGGTTCGATGGGCAGCGAGCGGGTGGTGTTGCCTTTGCCGTGGACGCGGATGCGGCGTTCGCCGGGTCGGCCGCCGAGGGAGTCGAGGGTGAGGTCGAGCATTTCGGCGGAGCGCAGTCCGGTGAGTAGGGCGAGGGCGAGGACGGCGAAGTCGCGTTGGGGCCAGGGGTCGCGGGCGCGGCGGCATCCGGCGGCGAGGGCGGTGAGGAGTTTTTCGGGGGTGTCTTCGCCGATGAGGGGTTTGGGCTGGTGGGGTTTGGCGCGGGGGCGGGAGACGGCGGGCATGGGGTTGCCGTCGGTGAGGTTGTGGGCGACGAGGAAGCTGAAGAAGCCGTTCCAGGTGGACCAGGCGCGGGTGACGCTGGTGGGGGCGCGGTCGGCGGCGAATCGGGCGAAGGCGTGGCGGAGGAGGGGCGGGGTGAGGTCGGCGAGGCGGAGTTGGTCGGGTCGGCGGCGTTCGGCGTCGGCGAGGTGGTGGAGGAGGGTGTGCAGGTCGCGGCGGTAGGCGGCGAGGGTGTGGGGTGAGGGCTTCTGGGGTTGGCGGGCGGTGAGGTATTCGGTGATGGCGTCGTCGACGGTCATGGTGTGGGTGTGGGGGGTGGTGGGGCGGGTGCTGTCCATGGTTGAAGGATTGCCTATGGCGTGGGCGTGCACACGTGGGGTGGCGGGGTGTCGCGGGGGTGTCAGGTGAGTTCGAGGCCGCCGTCGACGGTGATGATCTGGCCGGTGATCCAGGTGGCGGCGGGGTCGGCGAGGTGGGTGATCCAGGTGGCGATCTCGTGGGGTTCGCCGCGGCGGCCGAGGGGGATGCGCTGGGTTTCGTCGTGGTGGATGCGGGTGACGGTGTCGGGGTCGAGTCCGGCGGCGGTGAGGGCGTTGCTGCGGGTGGGGCCGGGTGCGATGGCGTTGGCGCGGATGCGGTGGGGTGCGAGTTCGAGGGCCCAGCTGCGGGTGAGGGATTCGAGGGCGGCTTTGGAGGCGGCGTAGGGGGCGGCGCCTGGCATGGGGCGGTGGCCGTAGGTGGAGGAGATGTTGACGATGGCGCCGCTGGTGCGGGTGAGGGGGTCGAGTGCGGCGGCGGTGAGGCGGGTGGGGGCGGTGACGTTGAGGGTGAAGAGGTCGTCGAGTGTGTCGGTGCGGGTGTCGGCGAGGGGCATCAGGGCGGTGGCGCCGGCGTTGTTGACGAGGATGTCGAGGCGTCCGTGGGTGGTGAGGGCGGCGTCGACGGCGCGGGCGGGGGTGTCGGCGTCGCGCAGGTCGGCGGGGTGGGGGGTGATGCGGGGGTGGGTTCGGGCGGTGTCGGCGAGTGCGCCGGGTGTGCGGGCGAGGGCGATGACGTGGGCTCCGGCGCCGGCGAGGGCGGTGGCGGCGGCGCGTCCGATGCCGGAGGAGGCGCCGGTGACGAGGGCGACGCGGTCGGTGAGGGGTGTGGGGGTGGTCATGGCGCAACCTATCTATTCGATGTTTGACGAACATCGAACAAGCTAGCATGGAGCCATGCGCGACGCCCACCACCCCGAAACCCGCGACCTCTCGCTGGTGGAGGTCCTCTCGGCACTGGGCGACCCGGTGCGCCTGGGGCTGGTGCGGCTCCTGGCCGACGGGCGCGAGCGCGGCTGGGGCCAGCTCCGCGCGCCGGTGGCCAAGTCCACCCTCAGCCACCACCTGCGCGTACTCCGCGACGCCGGCATCACCCGCACCCGCCAGGAGGGGACCCGCTGCTACGTCGCGCTGCGCCGCGCGGACCTCGACACCCGGTTCCCCGGCATGCTGGCGCCGCTGCTGGAGTCGGCCGAGGCCCTCGACGCGGGCGCCGGCGTGAGCCTGGGCGAGCCCGAGAAGCCCTAGGTCTTCGGCGGCAGTCCGGCACAGCGCCGCCGATCGTCTCGCCATCGTGAAGGAGAACGGTTTCCATCCGCGATGGCGACACGATCAACGGGGGGTTCGGCCCGTGGGCACCGGTGATCGGGAGCCGGGGTCGGCTGCGGGGACCCGGGGTCAGGGGATGCGCTTGGCGGCCCCGGACGACAGCACGTGCAGCGGCCACTCCAGCGGACCGCGCCCCACCGCCAGCCGCCAGAGGGTCGCGCCGCCCAGCGCGGCCACCAGCAGCGTGAGCCCCAGGTCGTCGGTGACCCACTCCAGCGGCGTTCCCTGCCACAGGCCGTACTCGGCCACCCAGATCAGCAGCACGTGGCCGACGTAGACGGTCAGCGCGAGCGAGCCCACCGCCGCCAGCGGGTATCCCACCCACCGCAGCGCGGGCTCGGCCAGCAGGCACAGCCCCAGCACCGCGATCGCGATCCCGCCGGCTCCGGCCAGTTCCAGCGGGGTGCCGCTGTGCGGCAGCGCGGTCAGCAGCCACACCCAGTCGTTGACCGGGACCGTGCCGGCGAACCCCTCGGCCATGGCCTGAGCGGTGCTGGTGTAGCCGCCGTGGTCGGCCATGGCGGCGGCGCTGTAGCCGGCCTCCAGGCGGGCGCGCCCGCCCATGGGGTTCATGGCCACCCACGACAGCCCGTAGCCCAGCGCGGCCAGGGCGGATCCGGTGGCTAGCAGACCGGCGCGCACCCGCAGCGAGGTGAGGTCGAGCCGGCCTACGGCCAGGCCGGCCAGCACATAGGGCAGCCAGGTCATCGCCGGGTAGGAGCCGGTGACGAGCAGGTCGAGCAGGCCGCTGCCGGAGAGCGCCACCAGCGGGTCGTAGGCGTCGACCAGAGCGGCGGGGCGGGCGAGCGGGCCGTCGGCGATCAGGGAGCGCAGCCAGAAGGAGGCCACGGGCCCGGCCACGGCCAGGATCGCCGCGGTTCCGGCGACGACCTTCCAGCGCTCGTCGATCAGCGGGACGGCCAGCACGAAGAACGCGGCGTAGTAGGCCAGGATCACCGCGACGGGCGTGCCCAGCATGGTCAGGCCCACTCCCACGGGCAGGACGAGCAGGCCGCGCACCACCACCCGCCACAGCGCCACGCCCATGGCGCGCCCCTGCACCGGCGTCGAACCGCCCGACAGCAGTGCGATGGACACGCCGGCCAGCACCGCGAACAACGCGGCCGAACGACCGGAGACCAGGTCGGTGAAGTGGTTGGCGCCGTCGGCGCCCAGGCTCCAGCCCAGCCCGACGTGGATGACGAACATGCCCAGAACCGCCAGGCCGCGGGCCACGTCCACGCCCACCAGGCGCGGCCGGGGTGCGGCGGCAGCGGGGGGTGTCGCGGGCGCGCGGGCGTCGGGCGCGGTGGCAGGGGGCGCCGCAGACGGGTCGGCGCCGTCGCCGGACCCGCCGCGGGGAGAGGTACTGGTGCTGTTGGACACCCTACGAGGATCGCCTGTTCGGAGGCCGATTGCAGGGATTCCGATCCGCGGTGACCGGTTGTGGCCGATCGGGAGCCCATCGGGGTCGCGGGGACAACGCGTGCGGGGGAGTGGGCGTCTGGGGCGCGACCGCGGGGCCGGCGCGGTGCGCGGGGGAGGCGGGGCGCGCCGGGCCCTGCCTGAGCCGGCGGAGAACCGGGCGGCGGGAAGCACCGAGAGTAGCCGCAACCGAAGGTGCGGCGGCTCCGGTGCCGCAGGGCCCGCAGCAACGGCAGGCGGGCCCTGCGGCACCGGAAGACATGCACAAGTGATGCATAACACATTTTATGCATGAAACTTGGCCATATCGGTCGAAAATGGGGGTGGGACGGGGGCGAAGCAGGCTTGTGCAGGCGGGTTCGGCCCGCATCAGCGTCCCGAGGGCTCGCGCGGGTGCCGTCCGGCGGGACCGCGGCGACGACTGCGGGGCGTTCGAACCGCGGCGCCCGGGCCGGCGGCAGGCGGACGGCCGTCCTGGTCGGCGGGTTTCGGCGGCATCCGGGTGAAGGCCGGGCGGCGGCGCAGACCCGTGTGGCCGGTGCGCGGCCGCCGAAGGCCCGGCCACACGGGTCCGCATGGTCGCGAAACGCCGTATGTGCACCGCTTCTCACGCTCATCCCCAATACGCCGATAATGTACATTATGTAAAGTATGGCCGTTGTCGGGCGCGCCCCACTGGACCCCCGGTCCGCGTCGGGCCGCTGCGCCGCAGCACATCCCTTGGGCCCCGACGACGGCACGCTGCCTGTCGGTGCCTCCTCGTAGGCTCGCCGGCATGACACCACAGCCGCCCCACGATCCGCGTGCGGTCTTCTCCCGAGCCCTGGACCAAGCCCAGCAGCAGATCGCGGCCCTGTCCGGCGGCGAGCTGGACGCCCCCACCCCCTGCGCCGACTACGACGTCCGCGCCCTGCTCGGGCACATGGTCGCGGTGCTGCACAAGCTCGCCCGCATCGGAACCGGAGGCGACGCCGGCGACCTCCCCGACGTGGTCGAGGGCGTCGCCGACGACGGCTGGGTCGGCGCGTTCGCCGGGGCTCGCGCCGAGACCGAGCGGGTTTGGGGCGATGCGCCGCTGGATCACCCGGTCACGCTGCCGTGGGCGACACTGCCCGGCCACGCCGCCCTGGACGCCTACACCCACGAGTTCACCGTCCACTCCTGGGATCTGGCCCACGCCACCGGACGGCGCGCTGCGCTCGATCCGGACCTGGCCGTGCGGGCGCTCGAAGCGTTCCCGAAGTTCGCACCGCCCGAGGCGCGCAGCGGACACGGTCCGTTCGGACCGGTCGTATCGGTTCCCCGCAACGCCGACGTCTACACGAGGCTGGCCGCCTACCTGGGCCGCCGGCCCTGACTCTGCCCTCTCGGCGCAGGTGCGGAGGGGTGCCGCTCCCCCACCCCGCGGTGCGCGCCGCGGTCGCGCCGGCGGCGGTGGGGCTCGCCCGGCGAAAGCGGCCGCACTCCCCCGGGCCGCTCGGGCGTGGGCAGGGCCGGCGCGTCGGGTCGGCGACCATGCGGTGCGGCTCTCGACGCCGCTTTCGCGCAGTTCGGCGGCGCGCAGGTCGGAAGAGTGCCGGGCGTCGTCGGCGGCCGCGCCGGCCGGGTGCTGCGGGCCCCCGGGCTCCCTCGCCCCGCGGTGCGCGGCGGTCAGACCTTGGGCACGTGCACGCTGAGCACGGCCGACCTGCCGCCCTGCACTGCCGCGACGGCCTCGTCGAGGGCGCCGGCGAGCTGGTCGGGGCGGTCGACGGTGCGGCCCCAGGCGCCGCCGGCGGCCGCGGCGATGCCGGGCAGGTCGGCTTCGGGGTCGAAACCGGTGTTGAAGTCGTCGTTGGCCGCGGCGGCGCCGTCGGGGTGCACGCCCAGGGTGGAGAGCTTGGGCGACTTCCAGCCGCGGTTGTCGAAGACGACGGTGAGGGTGGGGGTGTTGTAGCGGCGGGCGACCCAGTAGGTGGAGGAGGGCACGCCGAACAGGAAGGAGCCGTCGCCGACGAGGCTGACCACCAGGCTGCGGGGGTGGGCGAGTTTGGCGCCGATGGCGGCGCCGGCGTGCCAGCCCAGGGAGCCTCCGCCGGAGCCGATGAGGCTGCCGGGTCGGGTGGCGCCCAGGTGCTCGTTGACGGTCTGGTAGTTGGAGATGGCCTCGGTGAGCACGATGGCGTCCTGCTCGGTGGCGGCGAGCAGGTCGCGCAGGTGGGCGACCAGGGACTGGGGGGTGATGGTGTCGGGGCGGGGCTGCTCGCGTTCGGCCGCGTCGGCGCGGCGCCGGGCGTGCCGGCGGTGCAGTCGGGTGCGGCGGTGGGCGACGGCGTCGCCGTCGGCGAGACCGGTGTGGTCGATGTGGGTGGAGAGCTGGTCCAGTGCGGTGCGGGCCTGGGCGCGGGAGAAGGTCTCGGCGGGCACGTGCCACAGGGGCATCTGCTCTTTGAGGGGGTCGGTGTCGATGACGAAGATGCGCGCGTCGGGGCGGGGCGGGTTGCTCAGGGGGATCCACGGGACGTCGGTGTCCAGGGCCAGGACGGTGTCGGCTTCGGCGAGGGCGGGGGTGGGCTCCTGGGTGTTCCACTGGTAGCCGGCGTGGAGGGGGTGGTCGGCGGGGAAGTTGAGGCGCATGGGCACCGACTCCAGCACGGGGATGGCCAGTTGTTCGGCCAGGTGGACGAGCTGGGGCACGGCGCGGGGGTCGCGGCCGAGGTAGGAGGTGACGATGAGGGGGTTGTCGGCGTGGGCGAGGGCGCGGGCGACGGTGTCGGTGGTGTGGGGGTCGAGTGCGGCGGGGGCGACGGGGGGTGTGCGCTGGAGGTGGTAGCGGGGGTCGTCGGCGTGGGCGGGGTCGAGGTTTTGCTCCATGACCTCGCGGGCGCCGACGAGGTAGACGGGTCCGGCGGGTTCGCTGGTGGCGATCTGCATGGCGCGGTGGACGAGTTGTTTGACGTTGGCGCCGGTGCGGATCTCGTTGTCGTATTTGGTGTAGCCGCGGACGATGCCGCGCTGGTCGTGGACGTCTTGGATCCACTGGATGAACTCGTTGCGGCTGCCGGTGTGTTCGCCGTACTGGGTGAAGGGTGAGGCGCCGGCGAAGACGAGGACGGGGGTGCGGCCTTTGGCGGCGTTGTGGAGCATGCCGCCGATGTTCTGGGTGCCGCATTCGACGTGGACGATGACGGCTTGGGGGCGCCCGGTGGTTTGGGCGTAGCCCTGGGCGGCGGAGAAGGCGACGCTTTCGTGGGGGCAGATGATCATGCGGGGGAAGCGGTGGTCGTCGCCGTCGGCGCGGGCGTGGGCGTAGGCCTCGACGATGCCGGGGTGGTCGCTGCCGAGGTTGGCGAAGACGTAGTCGACGCCGGTTTCGGTGAGGGCTTCGAGGAAGGCGGTGCTGGTGGTGTAGGGCGTGGTGTCCATGGCGACCAGTGAAGCATCCGGGGCGGGTGTGTTCGGCCGGGGTGTGGTGCTTGTGGGGGTGGGCGGGGCGGGTGTTTCGTCCCGGGTGGCGCTGGGCTGGGGTCAGGGGTCGGGGGTGGGGGTGACGGTGTCGACGAGGTCGTCGATGATGCGGGTGAAGCCGGTCTCCTGCCAGGCGTCGGGCAGGGTGAGGCGTTCGACGATCAGGCCGCTCATGGCGAGGTAGAGGGCGACGGCGGTGCGGCGGCCGCCGGGGTAGCCGCCGTCGACGTGGAAGGCGATGCTGTCGGTGATGTTGGTGCTGATGGCGGCGGTGAGGGCGTGGCGGACGTGGGGTCGGCGGATGCCTTCCAGGCGTAGTTCGAGGAGGGCGATGTAGCCGGCGGGGTCGCGGGTGATGCGGTCGAAGAGGTCGTGCATGGCGGTGCGGACGGTTTCGCGGGTGGGTGCGGGTGCGGTGAGTTCGGCCATGCGGTGGGGGGTGGGGGCCAGGCGGATGTGGACGTGGGCGCCGGTTTGGGCGAGGAGGGTGTCGCGGTCGGGGAAGTAGTTGGAGGCGGTGCCGGGGGGTACGGCGGCGGCGGTGTCGACGGCGCGGAAGGTGAGGCCGCGGGCGCCCTGGGCGGCGAGGACGTCGATGGCGGCGTCCAGGAGTGCGCGGCGGCGGGTCTGGTTGGTTCTGGCCATGTCGGGTGCTCCCTTGTTCTCGTGCCAGAAAACCACTTCATGTGGAGTACTCTTCTCATAGTACTATGCGTGCAGTAGTCGATGGAGGGAGTCGTATGCAGACCAAGAATCTGGTCGGATTCGCGTTGTCGGTGCAGGATCCGGCCGGGTGTGCGCAGTGGTTCGCCGAGCACTTCGGTTTCGGCGTGAACATCGACATCGGCTGGTATGTCAATACGGCCTCGCCCGATCTGCCGTCGGTGAGCCTGGACTTCGTGCAGTGCGACCACGAGTCCCTGCCCGAGGGGCTGCGTGGGCGGGCGGTGGCGGGGGCGATGGTGGCGTTCCTGGTCGAGGACGTGGACGCCGAGGCCCGGCGTCTGCGGGGCGCGGGTGCGGACTTCGCGTTGGAGACGGTCACCGAGCCGTGGGGGCAGCGCCGCTTCCAGGTCCGGGCGCCCGAGGGGGTGGTGGTGGAGGTGCTGCAGATGGTGGAGGCCGATCCGCAGTGGCTGGCCGCCCACGGGTTCTGAGTGGGACCCGGCGGCGGTCGCGCCCGGCGCCTGCTCTTGAGCGGTCGCTCAAATCGGTTTAAGCTGCCGTTTGAGCGACCGCTCAAAACGCCTGTGCCGGGAGGTCGGACGTGCTGCTGTATGTGGAGACCACCATCGCCGCCCCGATGGAGACGGTGTGGCGCCGTACCCGCGAGCGCGCCCAGCCCGCGCTGGGACCTGCGGTTCTCCTCCATCGCCGGGCTGGACGGAGAAGCCGAGCACGCACAGCGCTTCGCCTGCACCACGCGCCTGCCGGGCGGGGTGGTGATCACCGGGACCGGGTGCACCGCCGCCGAGCGCACCCGCGCCGACGGCACCCGCACCTCGGCGCTGCGGTTCTCCTCCGACCACCCGCTGAGCCCGGTCGCCGCCGGCGGCGGCCACTGGCGCTACACGCCGCGCCCCGGCGGGGTGGGCTTCGCCACCGGCTACCGCTACCGCCCCCGGTGGGGCCGGGTCGGCCGGGCGGCCGACGCCTGGGTCGCGGGGCCGCTGATGGGCTGGGCCACCGCCTGGTCCTTCGACCGCCTGCGGCTGTGGTGCGAGGACGGCACCGGCCCCGAGCGGCTGCGGCCGCGGCGCCGGCGCTGCCCGGTTGGGCGGCGGCCGCCTTGGCTGCAGCGGCAATCCTGCTGCCGGTGCCGCGCGGCGTCCCCGCGGCGCGGCGCTGCCGCCGCTCCCCTGCCGCGCCCGCGCGCGCGGCAGGCAGGGGTGCTGCGATGAGCGCCCCCGCTACTCCCCCGCTGTTCGTGCGCGCGCTGGGCGCCGACTTCCACCGGCTGCACCCCCGGTTGCAGTACCGCTTCTCGGCGGGGCTGTCCACGGGACGTGCCTGTGTGGGCCGCGGCATGATGCACCGCGTCTGGCACGGGCGGTGGCCGGTGCGGCCGCTGCTGGCGCTGGGCGCGCTGCGCCACGTCCTGGTGCCCGAGGCCGAGGAGAACGTTCCCTTCACCATCGTCAACGCGCCCTACCGCGACTCCTTCGGCCGCGAGGCCCTCACGTTCGTGCGCAGCTTCGCCTTCGCCCGGCGCCGGCGGCGCTTCGACGCCCACATGGTCTACTGCCCCGAGCGCGGCTGCATCGTCGACTACCTGGGCACCCACCAGCATCTGGCCACCGACCTGCACGTCGCGGCGGGCCCCGGCGGGGAGCTGTTGATCGAGTCGGGGCGCCACCGGCTGCGCGAGGGCCCCCTCGACGCGGGCCTGCCCGCGGCGCTGGCGGGGCGGGCGCGGGTGCGCGAGTCCTATGACGAGGGGGCCGGCTGCTTTCGCGTCGCGGTGGCGGTGGACAACCCGGTCGTGGGGCCGCTGTTCGGCTATGAGGGGTGGTTCGAGGCCGACTACCCCGACGCGGCCGCGCTGGGCCGGTGCGCCGCTCTGCGGGCGGTGCGCGAGGAGCAGCGCGTATAGTTCGGCCCATGAGCCAGGAGACCCGCACCCGGCTGCTCGCCGGGGCTCTGCAGACCCTGGTGGAGCACGGCATCGCCGGCGCGTCGGCGCGCACCATCGCGGGGGCGGCCGGGGTCAACCAGGGCCTGGTCTTCTACCACTTCGGCAGTGTGGACAACCTGCTGGCCGAGGCGTGCCGCTACGGGTCCGGGCAGCGGGTGGCGCGCTACCGCGACCGGTTCGCGGCCGTGGCGAGCCTGGACGAGCTGGTGGAGCTGGGGCGCGTGGTCCACGCCGAGGAGCGGGCGGCCGGGCACGTGGCCACGCTGGGCCAGCTGCTGGCGGGCGCCCAGAGCCACCCGCGCCTGGCCGAGGCCACCGCGGCGGGGCTGGAGCTGTGGATCGCCGAGCTGGAGCAGGTGCTGGCTCGGGTCCTTTCGGGCGGGCCGATGGCCGGCCTGGTGGACGTCGGCGGGCTGGCGCGGGCGATGGCGGCCGGGTTCGTGGGGCTGGAGCTGTATGAGGGCGCCGACTCCGCCGGCGCCGAGCGGGCGCTGGCGTCGCTGGAGCAGTTGGCGCTGGCGGCGGCCGTGGTGGAGGAGATGGGGCCGCTGGCGCAGCGGGCGCTGCGGGCCCGGCTGCGGCGGGGCGGGGCGGCGCCCACGAGCCGGGGGTAGCCGCTGCTGCGCGCACCCGGTGCCGAGTGCGGGCGGGGTTCAGGCGAGTCCACCGTTGCTGGTGATGAGCTGGCCGTTGACCCAGCCGCCGCGGGCTGAGCAGAGGAACTCGATGAGATGGGCGCAGTCCTGAGGGGTGCCGAGCCGGCCGAGCGGGGTGGCGCTGCGCAGCTGTCGGGCGTGTTCGGCGCTCATCCAGCCGGTGTCGACGGGGCCGGGGTTGAGGGCGTTGGCCGAGACGCCCAGGTGCGCCAGTTCTGTCGCCGCGGCCAGGGTGATGCGGTCCAGGGCGCCCTTGCTGGCGCCGTAGGGCAGGTTGTGTGCGGTGTGGTCGCTGGTGAGGGCGATGATGCGGCCGGCGCCGTGGGGCGCTTTCAGGCGCAGGGCGTATTCGCGGATGAGGAGCCAGGCGGCGCGGGTGTTGACGGCGAAGTGGCGGTCGAAGCTCTCGGGTGTGGTGTCGAGCAGGCCGGAGTCGACCGATTCGCAGTGGGCCAGGACCAGTGCGGTGGCGGGGCCGAGGCGGTCGGCGACGGTGTCCATGAGGCGGGCGGGGGCCTGGGGGTCGGCCAGGTCGGCCTCCACTCCCAGCGCGCGGGCGCCGTATTCGGTGATGGCGGCGTGCAGTGCGCGGGCGGCGCCCTCCTCGGCGCCCCAGGGCATGCGGGCGTCGTAGGGGCGGTAGTAGGTGAAGGCGACGTCCCAGCCGTGGGCGGCGAGGGTGCGCGCGGTGGCGGCGGCGATGTTGGAGGTGCGCCCGGCCCCGGTGACCAGCGCGACCGGGCGGGTGGCGGTGTGGGCGTGCATGGGCGCCATCTTCGTCGCCGCCGCGCCGCGGCGCACCGGGTTTTCTCCGCCCGCTACCGGCGGCGGGTCAGCGGTGGAGGAATTCGGTGATGAGGGCGGTGAGCTGGGCGGGGGCGTCGTGCTGGATGAGGTGGCCGGCGCCGGGCACGGTGTGCAGGCGGGCGTGGCCGATGGCGCGGGCAAGGCGGTGGCCGGTGGCGGGCGCCAGCCAGGTGTCGTTCTGGCCCCATAGGACGGTGACGGGCATGGGCAGGCGGTGCAGGTCGCCTTCGATTTGGGCGGTGTGGCGCTCGTCGGCCTGGGCGATCTGGCGGTAGAAGGCGGACTGGCCCGTCGCGCCGAGCCAGGGGTCGGCGAGTTCGGCGGCGTCGGCGGCGCGCAGGGGGCGGTGGGCGGCGGAGGCGATGTAGGCCTCGACCAGGGCGCGGTGCATGGGTGCGGGCAGGGCGGAGAAGACGCCGGGGTTGTCGGCGACGAGGCGGAAGAGGTCGCTTCCCCAGGGGCGCAGGCTCACGGCGTCGACCAGGGCCAGGCGGCTGTAGGAGGCGCCGTCGAGCAGGGCGCTGCGCAGGGCGACGGCTCCGCCGAAGTCGTGGGCGACCACGGCGGGGGCGTCGAGGTCCCAGTGCTGCAGTAGCCGGGTGAAGGCCTGCTGTTGGGCGGCGAGGCTGACGTCCTGGTCGGGGTGCATCTGGGAGCGGCCGTAGCCGGGCATGTCCCACAGGTAGACGGTGTGGTGGGGAGCCAGGGCGGTGGCGATGTCGCGCCAGACGGCGGAGGAGAAGGGGGTGCCGTGCATGAGGACGACGGCGGGGCCTTCTCCGATGCGGGTCCAGGCGATGCGGCCGTTGGGTGCCTGGAAGGTCTCGGTGAGTGCGGTAGCGGGGGTGTCGGTCATGACCCCTCCCCTTTCGTTACTTGCTTGTCGGTTATGGGAGTAACGGTAGCAGTTACCGGTACGCAATGCGAGGGGGTAACATCGTGGGATGGTCTACACGCGTCCCCCCGCACCGGGCGATCTCGCCCTGGTCGAGTCGTTCTGCAACACCGCCGCGTTCCTGCGCGGAACCGACGCGCTGGCCGAGCCGGAGGGCGCCCGCGCCTGGCTGGGCGGGCAGGGCTTCGCGGCCGGCGGCGTGGAACCGGGCGAGGCCCAGCGCCTGCGCACGGTGCGCGAAGCGGTGCGCGACCACCTCCAGGGCCGCGAGGCGGGCCCGGCCCGCCGGCGCCTGAGCGCGGAGTCGCACACCCTGCTGGGCCCGCCGCGCTGGCGGGCCCAGGAGCCGGCGCCGCGCCTGATCGGCGCCGCCGCCGAGGACGCCGGCGGCGCGGAAGGGCTGCTCGCCGCGGTACTGGCCGCCGTGGCCGCCGCCGAGATCGGCGGGCGGCGCGACCGGCTGAAGGTCTGCGCCGCACCCGAGTGCCGGTGGGTCTTCTACGACCGCTCCCCCGCCAACTCCGGAAGCTGGTGCAGCATGGAGATCTGCGGCGCCCGCCACAAGATGCGCTCCTACCGCACCCGCCGCGGCTGAGCCCGCCCGTGCCCGGCCGCTACCGGATGTAAAGCATCGGTTGCGATACGCGCGCCGGCGGTGCCCGGACCCCGCCCGCGGGAAGTCACCCCGGCGAGGCGGCACACCCCCGCCGCCGCGTATACGAGCGCAAAGGACGACGTTTCCATGGCCGAGCACACTTCGAGAGCGCCGGGGCGATCCCTGTGGCGGCGCTACCTCGACTTCCCGCTCATCTACAAGCTGGCGATCGCCCTGGCCGCCGGCGCGGTGACCGGGCTGGCGGTGGGCGAACCCGCCGCCGCGCTGGCGCCGCTGGGCGAGGTGTTCCTGCGGCTGCTGCAGATGCTGGTCATGCCGCTGGTCCTGCTCACCCTGATCGCCGGCGTCTCCTCCATCAGTCCGGCCCGGCTGGGCGGCATCGGCCTCAAAGCCCTGGTGTTCTACCTGGCCACCTCCACCGTGGCGATCACCGTCGGCATCCTGCTGGCGCTGGCGGTCTCGCCCGGCGCGGGCCTGGCCGCGCCCGGCCAGGCCGAGCAGAGCCCGCAGAAGGCGCCGCCGGTGACCGAGACCCTGCTCGGCGTCATCCCCGAGAACCCTTTCGCCGCCCTGGCCGAAGGCAACGTGCTGGCGGTGATGTTCGCCGCGATCGCCGCCGGGATCGCGCTGGCGTTCATGCGCGCCAGTACCGACGAGCGCGTGCGCGGCCTGGGCGAGCTGCTGCGCCGCGGCGTGGACGCGGGCGTGGAGCTGGTGTTCCTCATCGTGCGCGGCGTGCTGCAGTACGCCCCGGTGGGCGTGTTCGCGCTGATCGCGGTGGTGATGGCCGAGACCGGGACCGATGCGCTGCTGCCGCTGGCCAAGCTCACCGGCGTGGTCTACGGCGGGGTGGCGGTGCAGATCGCCGTCTACGTCGGGCTGATGGCGCTGTTCGGGATCGGTCTGCGGCGTTTCTTCGGTGCGGCGCGCGAGCCCATGGTGACGGCGTTCGCGACCCGCTCCAGCAGCGGCACCCTTCCGGTCTCCACCCGTGCCGCCCGGCGCATGGGCGTCGACGAAGGCGTCTACGGGTTCACGCTGCCGCTGGGCGCCACCGTCAACATGGACGGTACGGCGATCTACGTGGGCGCGGCCACCGTCTTCGTCGCCAACGTCTCCGGAGCCGAGCTGACCGTGGGCCAGCTGCTGATGGTGGTGCTGGTGGGCGTTCTGGCCTCGATCGGCACGGCCGGCGTACCGGGGGCGGGGCTGATCATGCTCTCGCTGGCGGTGACCCAGGCGGGGCTGCCGTTCGCGCCGGTGGCGCTGGTGGCCGGCATCGACGCGATCCTGGACATGGTCCGCACCATGTGCAACGTCACCGGGGACCTGACGGGGACCCGCATCATCGCCCGCACCGAGCGCGGGATGATGCACGAGCCCGAGGAGGCCGCCGGCTCCGGCCGGGCCGCGGGCGCCGCGCCCCGCGAGCGGGCCGGCGCCGCGTCACCGGGTCCGGCCGACGATGCGGCGCCGCCCCCGGGCGCGTGAGGGCACACGCACACCGGCGGTCGGCGGCGCCTGATCCGCGCGCGCCGCCGACCGCAGGCGGCCGCCGCAGGCCGGGGGAGCGTCGGTCCCGGCGGCGGCCTTTTCGGAGAGCCTCAGCCAAACAGCTCGTCGACGGAGTCGACGAGGACGGCCCGGTCCAGCCAGGTGTCGAGCCGGTCGAGGTCGGTGCAGGAGGCGATGCGCTCGCGCGCCTCCTGCGGCATCGGGACCCCGCGCGCGGCCAGCACCCGCAGCACGGCCTTGGCCTCGCCTTTGGCCTCGCCTTTCGCTTCGCCCCTGGCCTCGCCGATACTCACGTACTTGCGGGCGAATTCGCTCTGGTAGCTCTCAGTGGTTCGCATGAGTTCGTCCCAATTCCGTCGAGCCGCGCCGGACAGCGCCGTGGCCACGAAGTCATAGTAGAGCTTGAACAGTTCCGCAGGCACGGAATCCAGAGCTTCGGCGCAGGCCACGATGGTTCCCATGTCCTCGCCGCCGTGCGCCAGCGCCGAGAGGATGGCCAGTTCGGGCACGGCCACGGCCTCCTCCACGGAGGTCACCACCGGCATCCGGTCCTGGCCCAGGACCAGCGGAACGAGGTGCCAGTGCGGGTGGCCCATGTCGATGGGCTCGCCGGCCCACTTGGCCGTGGCGGGCTCGGGGCACATCACCAGCAGTACTGCGGGGCACTCCAGGCGGGAGCGCAGCGTGGCGAGGTAGACCGGCCAGGAGTAGCGCTTGCGCTCATCGGGTCGGCGCTGAACCTCGGCCACCACCGCCAGCCGGTCGACTCCCGCGTTTCTGAGCACGACCACGCCGTCGGGACGGTACTCCTTGGGCTGGTTGTCGGTGCAGTCGCCTGAGGCCAGATGCGTCTCGTCGTGGTCGGGGACGCAGATCCCGAAGGAGCGCTCCAGCAGCAGTGCCGCCAGTTCGGGGCGGTTGCGCAGGAACCCCAGCGGCATCTCGTGCTCGGAGGTGGGCATGGCAGGAAGCTACCGGGGGCGGGTGCGCCCGGGCGGGTGATTGCCGATTGCGCCGCCGATCCGGTGACGTTTCGGATACCGAGGGTGTCCCAAAGCCGAGCGGGGTGCGGGCGGCGGCGTCGGCCGCTTGGGCCGGGGCACCGCCGGTCCTCTGCTCGGGCGCGGGTGCCCGCACCCGGTCGAGGGGCCGCGGGCGCGTCCCTGCGGGTGCCGATCGGCGAGGGTTTGTGCCCGGATGCCCCGGCAGGCCTGCGCCGCCCGGGTCGCGCCCCGGGCCGAGCGGCAGGACCTTGCGGTGCAGGCGCACGGAGCCCTCAGCGCAGCGGATCGGCGGGCGGCGCCTGCGGCCGGGCGCGCTCGCCCCGGGCGTGGCGGGCGCGGTTCGGGGGTGTCCGCAACCTTTCGCACACGTAGTTCTGAATCTTCAGAAATTCCTGAAAATCGGATAGACTTCATCGGTCATCGCCGCCGTGCGGGGCGCACCGCGCACCGGGCCGCCCCGCACGGCGCCCCCCGCTTGAAGGAGGCGCTGTGCCCCGGTCCGACCGCGACGCCGGCTGGAAGGCCGGCCTGCCGCCCGTGCGCTGCTCGCGCGTGCTCGCCCACCGGGGACTGGCGGTCCCCCTTCCCGGCGGCGGCCGCCTGCTGGCCGACCGCTACCACCCCGCCGACGACGAGCGCGCTCCCCTGGTGCTGATGCGCACCCCCTACGGCCGCCGCTCCGGCGCCTGGACGGCCCGGCTCATCGCCAAGCGCGGCTACCAGGTGCTGATCGTCAGCACCGCGGGCACCGGAGGCTCCAGCGGCCGCTTCCGCGGCTGGCTGCTGGACCCGGGCGAACCGGGCGCCATCATGGACTGGCTGCGCACCCGGTCCTGGTTCCCCGGTGCGATGGCCACCTGGGGCGCCAGCTTCCTGGGCTACACCCAGTGGCAGATGGGCACCGAATCCGTCGACGAGTGGCGCGCCGCCCTCATCCAGGACGCACCGCCGGAGGTGTATACGACCTTCCTCTACCGCGGCGGCGTCCTGGCGCTGGGCGACTGGCTGCGGTGGGCCCAGCAGATGAGCACCCTGGGCCGCGCCGACGGCGACCCCTCCCTGCTGCGCGGGGTCGCGGCCCTGATCCCGGCGCTGCTGCGGGGCCGGCGCGCCTACGCCCGCCTGCCCGTGAGCGATGCCGACCGCGTCCTGGCCGGGCGCAGGATCGACTTCTTCCAGGAGTGGCTCGCCCACCGGTGCCCCGATGAGCTGTGGCAGGCCATGGACCACACCGCCAACGCCGAGCGCCTGCCGCCCGTCGTGCACCTGGCCGGAGGCTGGTACGACCCGTTCCTGCCCGGGGTGCTGGACGGCTACGCGGCGCTGCGCTCGGGCGAGAGCGGCGCGCGGCGCAGCGTGCGGCTGCTCATCGGCCCCTGGACGCACGGGTGGAGCCTGTTCACCCGGGCGTACATGAGCGAGGCCTTCGCCGTGCTGGAGCACGCCCTGCGCGGGGGCGGCGAGCCCGCCGGCGGCGTGGGGGTTTGGGTGGGCGGCGCCGAGCACTGGCGCGACCTCGACGCCTGGCCCCCGCCCGACCGCGCGCCGACGCCGCTGTACCTGCACCCCGGCGGCCGGCTGGGCCGGCAGCGCCCCGAGGCGGGCGCGCCCACCCCGCTGCGCTACGATCCGGCCGATCCCACGCCGTCGGTGGGCGGTCCGGTGCTCTTCGGCGGCGGCGCCAAGGACAGCCGCCCGCTGCTGGGCCGCGCCGACGTCGCCGCCTTCACCGGCCCCGAACTGCAGGAGGCCGTCGAGGCTGCGGGCCCGGTTGCGGCGCAGGTCTACGTCGCCTCGGCGCTGGAGCACTGCGACGTGTTCGTGCGGCTGTGCGACGTGGACCCGCGGGGCCGGTGGCACCACGTGTGCGACGGCATCGTGCGGCTGGAGCCCGGCGGCCCCGGCCGGGACGGCGCGGAGGAGGAGTCGGACACCGGCAGCGCGGGCGGCGCGTGGCGGGTGTACCGGGCGCGGGTGCGGCTGTGGCCCGCGGCCCACCTCTTCGCCCGCGGCCACCGCGTGGGTGTGCTCGTGACCGGCGGCGCCCACCCGCGCTACGAGCGCAACCTGGGCACCGGCGACCAGTCGGGCACCGCGATGCGCGCCAACGACCTGCGGATCCTGCACGAGGGCGCGCACCCCTCGGCGCTGGAGCTGCCGCTGCGGGCACCCTGAGCGTGCCGGGCGACCGGGCAGCCGCGCGGATGGACCGGCGCTGCAGCCGATCGTGTCGCCCTCGTGAAGGAGAACGGTTCTCCGTTTGCGATGGCGACACGAGCGGCGGGGTTCGGACGTGCCCGCGGGTGGTGACCGTCCGGTTAGCCGGCGGTCGCTGAGCGGGCGCGCGCCGTCTAGGCTTCCGGTGTGGACGCTTTGGCCGGCCTGCTCGACGGGCCCCGCGCGCGGGGGGCGTTCCTGTGCCGCGTGGCCATGGACCCGCCCTGGGCGGTGCGCGTGCGGGACCGTGCGCCCTTGTCGCTGGTGGCCCCGCGCCGCGGCGCGGCCTGGGTGGTGCCCGACGAGGGCGAGCCGCGCCGGGTCCCGGTGGGCGGGGCGGCCCTGATGCGCGGGCCCGCCCCCTACACCTTCGCCGACGCCCCGGGCACCGCGCCGCAGGTGTTCATCGAGCCCGGAGAGCACTGCACCACGCCCCGGGGCGAACCGCTCTCGGATGTGCTGGGGCTGGGGGTGCGGCTGTGGGGCAGCCGCGCCGACGCCCACGCGCGGCTGCTGGTGGGCACCTACCGGATGGGCGCCCAGATCGGCCACCGGCTGCTGAGCGCACTGCCCCCGGTGGCCGTGCTGGACGAGCGGGCCTGGAGCGCACCGCTGCTGGGCGACATCGACGCCGAACTGGACCGCGACGAGCCCGGCCAGGACGTCGTCCTGGACCGCCTGCTGGACCTGCTGGTGATCTCGGCGCTGCGGTCCTGGTTCGCCGACCCGCAGCGCGCGGTGCCGGGCTGGTACCGGGCCCAGAGCGATGCGGTGGCCGGGCCGGCGCTGCGGCTGCTGCACGAGTCGCCCGAGCGGGCCTGGACGGTGGCTGATCTGGCCGCGGCCGCGGGGGTGTCGCGGGCGACGCTGGCGCGCCGCTTCACCGAGGCGGTGGGCGAGCCGCCGATGGCCTATCTGACGGGGTGGCGCCTGGAGCTGGCGGCGCAGCTGCTGCGCGACCCCGAGGCCACCGTCACCGCGGTGGCCAGGCGGGTGGGCTATGCGACCCCGTTCGCGCTGAGCGCGGCGTTCAAGCGGGTGCACGGCATCAGCCCGGCCCAGCACCGCGTCGGCGCGGCGTCGGCCGGGCCCTGAGCCCCGGCCGCGGCCGCGGCCGGGCGGGTGCAGGCGCCTCAGGCGTGCTCGCCGGGGTAGACCACGCCGATGCGCTCGCGCGCGGCGTCGAGGGCCTCGGCGATGCGCACGCTCTCGCGCCAGCTCATCAGCGGGCTCTGCCGCTCGCCCGCGCGCAGCCGCCGGTGGACCTCCATGACCTCGTACTCGAACCCGTTGGCGGTGTGGGGGTAGTCGAAGCGCTCGGGGTCGGCGCCCTCGCGGTGCAGTACCAGCCCGCTCGGGCAGAACCAGTCGGTCAGGGCGATGCTGCCGCGGGTGCCGACGATGTCGGCGCGGCGCGGGATGGGCGCCTCGATCGAGCAGCTGAGCACGCCCAGGGTGCCGCCGCTTCCGGTCACCGTCATCGCGACCTGGGAGTCGACGCCGGTGGGGGCCTTGTGGGCCTGGGCCTGGACCGAGGTGAGATCGCCCAGCACCATCGAGGCGAAGGCGACGGGGTAGACGCCCACGTCCAGCAGCGCGCCGCCGGCCAGGTCCGGGGAGAACAGCCGACCCTGCGGGTCGTAGTCCATGCGGCCGCCGATTCCGGCCTGGACCATGCGGACCTCGCCGATGGCGCCCTCGGCCAGCAGGTCGCGGACCTTGCGGGTGGCGGGGGCGAACCGGGTCCACATGGCCTCCATGAGGAACCGGTCGGCGCTCGCGGCGGCGCCGGTCATCGCGGCGGCCTGGCCGGCGTTGACGGCCAGCGGCTTCTCGCACAGCACGTGTCGTCCGGCCCGCAGGCACGTGACGGTGGGCTCGTGGTGGAAGTTGTGCGGGGTGGCGACGTAGACGACGTCGACGCCCTCGTCGGCGGCCAGCTCGGCGTAGGTGGCGTGGGAGCGGGGGATGTCCCAGGTGCGGGCGAAGCGGTCGGCGGTGGCGGCGCTGCGTGATCCCACCGCCACGACCTCGGCGTCGTCGACGGCGCGCAGGCCGGTCATGAAGCGGTGGGCGATGCCGCCGGTGCCGAGGATGCCCCAGCGCACCGGGGTAGAGGAGGACAAGTCGTTGGTCACCGCAGCAGCCTATTCCAGGGGGTTGGCAGCGAACGGGGGCGGGGCGGCGGCGGGCGGACGGCCGCACGGGCCCGGCATGGCCGGGTGCAGCGGGCGGCCGCGGCGAGTGCGGGCGGAACGGGAGGGACGGGCGATGGCGGACTGGGACGACGTGGTGGCGATGGGGAGCGCGCTTCCGCAGGTGCAGGAGTCGACCTCCTACAACACCCCGGCGCTGAAGGTGCGCGGCGCGTCGTTCGTGCGGCTGCGCACCGAGGCCGAGGGTGCCCTGGTGGTGATGTGCGGGCTGGATGAGAAGGCGGCGCTGCTGGCCTCGGGCGATCCGGCGTTCTTCACCACCGCGCACTACGACGGCTACGGCGCGATCCTGGTGGACCTGGAGCGGATCGAGCGCGGCGAACTGGCCGAGCTGGTGACCGAGGCGTGGCGGATCAAGGCACCGGTGCGGCTGCGGCAGCGGTTCGACGCCGGCTGAGCCCCGGCCCTCCGGCGAGCGCCGGGGGGCCGGGGCGCCGTCAGGGGCGCCGGCGCCGCACGGGCGCCGAGGACGGGATGTGGCCCAGGCCGTAGGCGCACACCGCCGCCCACCCGGCGGCGGCCGCGCCGACCTTCAGCCGCTGCTCGGCGCGCGGCAGGCCGGTGCCGAAGACGACGGCGTCGCCGAGGTCGCTGGCGATGCGCGCGGCCACCGCCGCCCGCATGGCCGCGGGCCCGGGCGCGCACAGCATCAGCGCGCCCAGCGCCATGTCGCGCACACCGATGGCATACATCAGCAGGCGGATGTCGTGCGGCACCTGCCCGTCGGGGCCGGCGTGGCCGCTGGGGCGGGCCATCAGACGCGGGCGGGCGATGATCGCGGCGCTGAAGGCGATCGTCACCGCCCCCAGCAGGCGGGGAACCAACATGGGCGCCTCCTCGTGGCGGGCGGGTCCGCGGTGCCTGCAGGGCTTGTGCCCGCGCGCCGCACCGGCCACACCGGCCCGGCCGGGCACCGCCGGCGCGTGTGGCGGGAAAACCGGTTGCGGGCGCGAGCGCGGCGCTGGTGGGCTTGGGCTGTTCCGCTCGCAGCGCCGACCTGCCGACAGGGGGGAAATGTTCAGCGACGCCGACGTCGAACGCTTCGTGGCCGAGGGTTTTCTGCAGCTGCCCGGGGCCGTGCCCGAGGCGGTGACTGAAGCCTGCCGTGCACAGCTGTGGCAGGCCAGCGGCTGCGCCCCCGAGGACCCCTCGACCTGGACCCGGCCGGTGGTGCGCGTTGGGGGGCTGTCCGGCGCGCCGTTTCGCGAGGCCGCCAACACCGGCGTGCTGCGCGCCGCCTACGACCGCCTCGCCGGTGAGGGCCGCTGGCAGGCGCCGCAAGGGCTGGGCACCTTCCCGCTGCGGTTTCCCAGCAGCGAGGACCCCGGCGACGCCGGATGGCACCTGGACGCCGGCTGCTCCGACGCGGGCGGCGGCTACCGGGTGACGCTGCGCTCGCACGGGCGGGCGCTGCTGATGCTGTTCCTGTTCACCGACGTGGCCGCCGCCGACGCGCCCACGCGCATCCGCGCGGGCTCCCACCGCGACGTCGCACCGCTGCTGGACGGCTTCTCGGAGCTGCCGGGGCGGGAGTGGTTCGACCTGTGCGGCGCGGCTGTGGAGGCCAGCGCCCACCGCCCGGTCGTGGACGCCGTGGGGCGGGCCGGTGACGTGTTCCTGTGCCACCCCTTCCTCGTGCACACGGCCCAGCCCCACCGCGGCACGGCGCCGCGCTTCATCGCCCAGCCGCCGCTGGAGCCCACCGCTCCCCTGGACCTGGACGCGTCGGTGCCTACCCCGGTGGAACGCGCCGTTCAGGAGGCGCTGGCCCAGGCGTAGCCGGCGGCCTGGGCGAGGGCCCGCCCCGGTGGGCGGGCCCCGCCTTCGCCCGCGCCGGCCGGATGCCCGGGGAAGGCACCCGGCCGGCGCGGGCGAAGGCGGGGCGGATGTCGACGTGGATGTCGCTGAGCCCGGCCGCCGCGGGCACGCCCGCGGCGGCCGGGCGGGG
>NZ_JAVREK010000017.1:0-128994 GCF_031845375.1 Streptomonospora wellingtoniae | reverse complement strand
CCCGGGGCCGGGGCCCTGGTGGAGCGGTTGGAGCCGTCCAAGGGCAAGCGGGGCGCCTACCGGGTACTCAAACGCCATCTGATCGATGTGATCTACCGGGCCATGGTCCGGGACCGGGCGGGGTGGGTCCATGCCGCGATCGAGCATCATCTCGCCGCTTGACATAGAAGGGTCAACGGGGGTCTCGGTGCGCGTTCCCGCCGATCGCGTCCGGGCTCCACCCCAGTTCCTCGCTCACGGCGGCGGCCGTCCGCTGCAAGGGCGGTACCAGGTCGAGGAGTTGCGGGCGGTCGAGGACCATGTTCGGGGCCGAGACCGAGACCGCCGCCGCGACCGTCCCCGAGGCGTCGCGGATCGGGGCGGCGACGCAGTGGATGAACTCCTCGTGCTCGAAGTCGTCGAGCGCCCACCCCCGTTCGGCGACCTCGGCGAGGTCGGCGGCCAGCTCCGCGCGGGTCGTGCGGGTGTTGGGCGTGCAGCGGTCGTAGGGAGGCTCGCCCAGCAGCCCGTCGCGCTCGTCCTGCGCCATCCCGGCCAGGACCGCCTTACCCACGCCCGTCGCGTGCAGCGGGGCGGGCGCGCCGATGCGGGAGTACATGCGCACGGCGTGGCTCGACTCGACCTTGTCCAGGTACACCATGGCGGGGCCCTCGCGCGCCGCCAGGTGCACGGTGTGCCCGCAGGCGGCGCCCAGCTCGCGCAGGTGGCCCGCCGCCGCGGCCCGCACGTCCAGGCCCTCCAGCGCGACCTGCGCGAGGCTGGTCATGCGCGGCCCGATCCGGTAGCGGCCGTCCTCCATGCGGCGCACGAACCGCTCCTCCTCCAGCGTGCGCAGCAGGCGCAGCGACGTGGTGCGGTGCACGTCCAGCCGCCGTCCGAGGTCGCTGATGGTCGCCGGCCCCGAGGCCAGCTCAACGAGGATCCACAGGGCTCGTTCCACACTGCTGGACATCCGGGCCCCTTCCCTACTCGCTCGGCCGCGCTTGCGCCCCGCGGGCTGCGCGGTCCCACTGCGTCGAGCGCCCCGACTGGGGACCGCCCACCGGCCACACGCCGTCGCCGGTGTCCGACCGCGGCGGGATATCGCCCGGCACCAGCAGCACGGCTCCCGCCAGCCGCGCTCCCCCGGCCAGGCATTCCTGCACGCCCGCTCCCGTGAGCAGTCCGTGCAGCACGCCCGCCGCGAACGCGTCGCCGGCCCCGGTGGGCTCGACGACGCTGACCGCCGGGGCCGGCTCGTACCAGTATTCGCCACCGCGGAACGCGGTCGCTCCCCGCCCTCCCTGCTTGACGACCACAAGGCCGGGGCCAGCGTCGCCGCCGCCACCGGGGCCCTCCAGGAGGTCGCGCACCTCCCCGGGCTCGGCGGCGCCCCACAGCGCGGCCGCCTCGTCGAGGCCGCAGAAGACCACGTCGGCGCGGCGCGCCGCCTGGAGCACGAGCTCCGCCTCGGCGGGCCCGTGCAGGGCGGGCCGGTAGTTGACGTCGAAGCTGCGCAGGGTACCCGGCGCCAGCCCGTCCAGCAGGCCGTCGACCAGCTCGCGGCAGCTGTCCGAGAGCACGGCGGTGATCCCGGTCGTGTGCACCATCCGCGGCCGCGCGGCGCGCACGCGCGCAGCGTCGGCGGCACCGAGGGCCGAGGCGGCCGAACCGGTGCGGTAGTAGCGCACGCGGGTGCCGCCGGCGCCGTCGGGCTCCTTGACGTAGAGGCCGGTGCGGCGTTCGGGGTCGGTGCGCACGGCGCAGTGCACCCCCTCGGCCCCGAGCCGTGCCAGGACGTGGCGGCCGAACGCATCGTCGCCCAGTGCGCTGTGCCAGGCGGCGCGGTGGCCCGCACGGGCGAGGTAGACCGCGACGTTGGACTCGGCGCCGCCGATCTCCAGCCGGTAGCCGGGCGGGGGATCGCCCAGGGAGCCGGCGGATCCGGGTTCGGGAGTGCCGGGCTCGGGCACCAGCAGCGCCATGGTCTCCCCGACGCACACCGCCTCGGCGCCGCCGGGCGCGGCCCCCGCCTCCGGCTGGTGCTCACTGCTCACGCGGGACCTCCCCGTCGGCCGTGTTCGGGCCGCCGCTTGTTGACCGTTGTCTCGCCGGAATGCTAAGCACTTGCTGACACATACGCAACATTGCTGCGCATGCCGCAGCACGCCATCAGGCACAGCCAGTGCGGCACCGATCGACCCTCGGAGGCGGGAATGTGGGATCTGCTGCTGCGCGGAGGCCGCGTCGTCGACCCCGCGTCAGGACTCGACGCGGTCGCCGACGTCGCCGTCCGCGGCGGCCGCATCGCCGAGGTGCGGACGCACGGCCGCCGCACCGGCGGCGGCCCGGCCTCCGCTGCCGACGACGCGGCGGCCGAGGTCGTCGACGCCGGCGGCCGCCTGGTCACACCCGGCCTCGTCGACATGCACACCCACGTCTGGCACGGCGCCACCTACTGGGGGCTCGACCCCGATCCCGTCGCCTGGCGCACCGGCGTCACCACCTGGGTCGACGCGGGCTCCGCGGGCGCCTACAGCATGGACGGCCTGCGCCGGTTCGCCGCAGACCCGGCGCGGGTGCGCGTGCACGCGCTGATCAACGTCTCGGCCCTCGGCCTGGTGGCCGAGACCGGCGAGCACCACGCGCTGGACAACCTCGACCTCGACGCCGCGGCCGCCGTCGCCGCCCGCCACGGCGACTTCGTACGGGGGGTCAAAGCGCGCATCGACGCCCGCACGGTCGGCCGGCACGGCCTGGAGCCGCTGCACCGCGCGGCCGCGCTCGCCCGGCGGCTGGAGCGCCCGCTGATGGTGCACGTCGGCTACGGACCGCCGACGATCGCCGACATCGCGCCCGTACTGGCCGAAGGCGACATCCTCACGCACTGCGCCTCCGGGTGCCCTTCGGACCTGGTCGCCGGCGGACGCCTGACCGACGCCGCGCGCCGCGCCCTGGACGCCGGCGCCGTCTTCGATCTCGGCCACGGCTCCGGCGCCCTGGCGTTCGACGTCCTGGAGACCGAGGTGGCCGAGGGCGTGCGCCCGACCGCCTCCTCCGATCTGCACGCGCGCTCGGTACACGGCCCCGCGTTCGACCTGCCCACCGTCCTGGCCAAGCTGACGGCCGCCGGTGTGGGCCTGTCCGAGGCGGTCGCCGCCGCGACCGTGCGCCCCGCGCGCGCCCTCGGGCTGGACGCGGGCACGCTCGCACCGGGCGCCGCTGCCGACATCGCCGTCTTCGACCTGGAGGAGGGCCGCTTCCCCGTCGTGGACGTGCATGGCACCGCCCGCGAGTCGCCGGTCCGGCTCACCAACACGGCGACCTACGTCGGCGGCCGCCTGCTGCCCCCGTGCGCGGCCGGGCCCCCGGCGCCGTGGGTACCCCTCAGCCCGGCCCAGAGCGGCGCCGAGGACGAGCGCGTGCGGCGCACCCGGTCGGCGGTGCGGCGCCTGGAACGCCCCGAGGACTTCGACGAGCCCTTCCCCCGGGACGGCGCATGACCGCCGGACCCGCACAGCAGCCGCCGACCGCCGAACCAGCCCGCCGTGAAGGGAGGGAGGCGGCGCGCACCCCGCAGAACTCTGGCCGGGACGGCGCGCCGCACACCCCATGACCGAACCCGCATCCGACTCCGCTACCGCCGGGCCTGGGGGCGGCCGGCCGTCCGCCCTCGCCGGCTCCGGCCTGCCCGCCGGACCGCTCGCGGCCCTGGACTCCGAACCCGTCGAGGCCCGGTCCCTGCCCGCAAGCCCCGCGAGCGCCGCCGACGTACGCGCGGCCGGACTGGCGCTGAACGACCTGTGGCTGCCCGCGGTCGTACTGCGGGAGGACGCGCTGCGCCACAATCTCGACCGCTTCGCCCGCTGGTGCGCCGACCGCGGCGCCGACCTCGCCCCCCACGGCAAGACCACGATGTCGCCGCAGCTGTGGTCGGCCCAGTTGGACCGCGGGGCCTGGGGCCTGACCGCCGCCACCGTCGCCCAGGCCCGCGTGATGCGCCGGTTCGGCGCCCGCCGCGTGCTGATCGCCAACGAGGTGGTCGAACCTGCGCAGCTCGCCTGGCTGGCCCGGGAGCTGGCCGACCCGGGCTTCACCCCGATGTGCCTGGTCGACTCCGCCGCCGGGGCGGCGGCGCTGGAGGCCGCGATGGCGGACGCGCCCCGCCCGCTCCCGGTGCTGCTGGAACTGGGAGTGGCCGGGCGCCGAACGGGTGTGCGCGGCGCCGAAGGGGCCTTGGACCTCGCCCGCCGGATCGCGGCGGCCGATCGGCTGCGGCTGGTCGGCGTCGAAGGCTACGAGGGGGTGCTTCCCCAGCGCCGCGACGGCGACGCGCCCGAGCGCGTCCGCACGTGGCTGGCCGGCCTGGCCGAACTGACCGCCGGCGCCGACGCCGAAGGGCTGTTCTCCGCGACCGACGAGATCGTCGTCACCGCGGGCGGCAGCGCCTACCCGGACCTCGCCGCCGAGGCGCTCACGTCGCTGCCGGAGCTCTCGCGCCCGGTGCGGCCCGTCGTCCGCTCGGGTTGCTACATCACCCACGACGACCTGTTCATGGACCGCGCGTCGCCGCTGCGCAGCGGCGTCGACCCCGATCCGCTGCGACCGGCGCTGACCTGCTACGCCAGAGTCCTCTCGTGCCCGGAGCCGGGCCGGGCCCTGCTCGGCGCCGGCAAGCGCGACGTGTCCTTCGACATCGACCTGCCCCGCCCCCGCGCGCTCCTGCGCGACGGCGGGCGCATCCCGCTGGCAGGCGGCGTCCGCGTGGTCGAGCTCAACGACCACCACGGCTTCCTCGACGTCGAGGAGGCCGCGGGCGAGGCGGTGCCGCGCGTGGGCGACGTGGTCGAACTCGGCCTCTCGCACCCCTGCACCGTCTTCGACAAGTGGCCGCTGATCCCCGTCCTGGACTCCCGGGACCGGGTGGTCGACGCCGTCCGCACGCTGTTCTGACCCGCGATCGGCGTCCGGCCGCCGACTGCGGGGCCCGGCCGAGCGCCGAGCGCCGTGGGGCGCTCCGCACACACCGACACCACACAACACACGACACACGACACGAAGCACACCACCGGAAAGGTCCGTCCAGCCATGGCCAAGCGCGTGATCCAGGCACCCCAGGCCGCCCCACCCGGCGGCCCCTATTCCCCGGCCGTGGTGGCCGGCGACTTCGTCTACCTCTCCGGGGCGACCCCGCACCGCCGGGACCGCTCGCTGGTCGAGGGGCCCTTCGTCGACCAGGCCCGGGCGACGTTCGACAATCTCGCGGCGGTGGCCGAGGCGGCCGGCGCGAGCCTCGCGGACGCGGTCCGCGTGGGCGTCTACCTCCGCGACCTGGAGGACTTCGCCGCGATGAACGAACTGTTCGCGGAGTACTTCGGCGGTGAGCCGCCGGCCCGTACGACGCTGCAGGCCGACCTTCCCGGGTTCGCCATCGAGGTCGACGCCGTGCTCTACCGGCCGGTCTAGCCTCGGTGACGTCCGCCGGACCGCACCGCCGGGACGACCGGGCCGTCCGGGCCGTCCGGGCCGTCCGGGCCGTCCGGGCACCGCCGGACAGCGGACCGGTCGGGACCGCGGGCGCTTCGGGGTCCCGGCGGGCGTCGAACCAGCCGGGCCCGTCGGTGCACCCGCAGGCGCGGGCGGCCCGGGACTAGGCGTCCGGGCGCCACGTGCTAGGCGAGAACAGCGCCAAGAGGACCATCGCCGGCAGGAGCGCGGCCGTGACGCGGTCGCCCATCAGCGCCGCCGCACGCGTGCGGGGCCTGTCGTGCAGGTTCGTGCGGCGCGGCACGAGGTCCGGCGTGACCGCGACCGCGGCGAGGACGGCGGCGAAAACCAGCATCAGCGCGATGACGAACAGCCGTCCGGCGTCCATGGGCGCTCCGTTCCTCCGTCCTCCGCGGCGCATGCGCGCCGCAGGGCGCGGCACGGGGCCTCAGGGGCACCGACGCACGCACCCGCCGGTCCGGTTCCCGGCCCGGCGGCCACCGGCCACAGGCCACCACCACGCACCGTTCACCCACACTGCGGACCTCGTACCGCGGGCCCACGCCCCGGTCCAGGACCGCCGCACGCCGCCCGGCGCGGCACCCTCCACCATCCCCTGTCCCCGGCCGTCGCGGCCGGGCTTCCGGCAACGGAGGCAACAATGAACGACGGCAGTCCCGTATACCTGATCGCACTCGTCGGCACCCTGATCGTCATGCTCGGCATCGGCGTGTGGGTGTCCCGCCGCAACCGCAGCGGCGAGGACTTCCTCCTGGCCGGGCGCAAGCTCGGCACGCCCCTGCTCATGGGGACCACGCTGGCCACACTGGTCGGTACCGGCTCCAGCCTCGGCGCCGTGGGCTTCGCCTACGAGAACGGCTGGGCCGGCGCTCTCTACGGCATCGGCGGTGCGGCCGGGGTCCTCGCCCTGGTGTGGCTGTTCTCCGACGTCCGCCGCCACGGGTTCATGACCTTCGCCGAGGAGATGAGCTACTACTTCGGCGCCAACCGGCTGATCAAAGCCGTGGTGTCGGTCGTGCTGCTGCTCGCCTCGGTGGGCTGGCTCGGCGCGCACATCATGGGCGGCGCCCTCTACCTGTCGTTCCTCACCGGCATGGAGCCCGCCCTGGCCAAGGTCGTCGTCGCGCTCGGCTTCGGCCTCTACACGGTCGTCGGCGGCTACCTCGCGGTGGTCGTCACCGACGCGCTCCAGGGCACGATCCTGTTCGTCGGCTTCACCGTGCTCGCCGTCGTCTCCCTGGTCTACACCGGCGGCTTCAGCGGCATCCAGGAGGGCGCCCCCGAGGAGGCGACCTCCATGCTGGGGATCGAGGCCCTGGGCGCGCTTCCCGCCCTCTCCCTGGCGCTGGTCATCGCCGTGGGCGTGCTGGCCACCCCGTCCTACCGCCAGCGCATCTACTCCGCAGCCGACGTCGGCACCGTGCGGCGCAGCTTCACCTGGGTGGCGCTGCTGTTCGCCGTCTTCGCGGTGCTCCCGGCCGTGGCCGGGCTCGCCGCCCGCGCGATCGACCCCGGTCTGGCGAACCCGGACGCCGCCTTCCCGATGCTGGCGACCACCGTCTTCCCCGTGTGGCTGGGCGCGTTCCTGCTGGTAGCGGGATTGTCGGCGACGATGTCCTCCGGAGACTCCGACGCCGTGGCCGGCGTGACGATCCTGCTGCGCGACGTGGTGCAACTGGTCACCGGCCGGCTGCCGCGCGCCGAGCACATGGTGCGCTACTCGCGGATCGCGCTGGTGGGGGTGCTGGTCCTCGCGCTGGCGGGCGCGCTGGTCGCCGATACGATCATCGACTACATCACGCTGATGATCTCCACGGTGCTGACCGGACTGCTCGTTGCATCGCTGCTGGGCAAGTTCTGGCCTCGGGCCACCTGGCAGGGCGGGCTGGCCGCGATGGTCGGCGGTTCGGCGGTGGCGCTCGCCGTGCAGAACATCGCAGCGTGGTCGGAGTTCTGGGGCAACCCGGTCATCCCGTCGATGGCGGCGGCACTGGTGGCCGGAGTTGCGGTCAGCCTGGTCACGCCGAGGTCCCGCGTCACCCGCGAGGAGGCGCTGCGGCTGCTGGCCGAGGAGCGGGCCGCGCTGGACGTGGGCACGCACCTGCGCGGCGGCGAGGACTCCGACGCCGCGGACGCCCCCGGCGGGGGCGCGCAGCGGGCGGACGGCACCGGCACCGAGCCCCCGGAGCCGCGCGCCTGACGCGGGCCCCGCTGCTCTCCCGCTTGACCATGGCCTGTTTGCCCGTTGATCTTGTAGCCATCGTGAAGTAAAACGATTTCCAGTGACGATGGCTACAAGATCGACGGTGCGCCGGCGAGGACGGCGGCCGCCGCGTGGCCGTCCGCGCCGGGGCGGCGCACCGCGGCGAAGCCGGCCTCGCGCAGGCGGTCGGCCGCCTCGCCGGGGGTCCAGGCGGCGATGCCGGCGCGGGCCATCCGCCAGCGCGTCAGCGCGTAGGCGAGCCGGTCGCGGTCGGGGCCCTCGTGCCGGGGCCCGGGCCGATCGCGGGGCTCCTCCTGCAGCGCCGTGGCGGCGATGAGGATGCCGCCGGGGCGCAGCGCCGCACGCACCCGGGGCAGGGCCGCGCGCGCGGCCTCGGGCGTGAGCACCGAAAGGGGCAGCCAGACCAGGTCGAAGGCGCCGGAGTCGGCGAGGTCGGACACGTCCTGCCGGCGCAGCCGGAGGCGGTCGCCGAGTCCGGCACGCTCGACACGCTCGGCGGCCAGGCCGAGGACGTGCGCATCGCGGTCCACGCCGACGGCGCCGGCGCCCGGCACGCGCTCGGCCACGGCCGCGGCGACGGCACCGGTCCCGGTACCGACGTCCAGGAAGTGCAGGTGCGGACAGCCCAGCAGAGCGCGCAGGTCGGCGTCGGCGCCGGCGAGCGTGTCCAGCAGGGCGGCGAACCCGCGCCCTGACTCGTCGCCCTCGTCGCGCAGTTCGGCGTCGCTGTGCTCGCGAGCGTCGGCGGGCCTCCCCTGCGCGGCGTCCGCAGCCCAGTGCAGCATGCGGCCGATGCGGTCGGGCAGTGCGGCTCGCCCGGCGGGCCGCGAAGCCTCGACCAGGGCGCGGTACTCCGGGAGGAGCCTCCAGCGGCCGGCGGAGCGTTCGGCGCATCCGGCGGCGCCCAGGGCCTCGCCCAGTTCGGGTTCGAGCGGATCGCCGGTGTCGGCTGCGCGCGCCAGCGCGGCGAGCACCCAGGCGCCGCGGAGCAGGTCGTCGACGCGGCGGGCCGGATCTGCGTCGGTGGCGGACATGCGGGGAGTCTGCCACGGCGGCGCGGACCCGCGACGCGGCACCCCCGGTCGAAGCCTGTGCCCGCGACGTGATCGGAGCCGCCGATTTCGGCCAAGGGGGTGACAGGGTGGGCCCCCTCCGCTACAAAAGATTGACACATGGGGCGCGAAGGACCTCATGAGCCGAACACTCTGTGGAGTTGACAATGGCTTGTGTCGCGTACGAATGGAACGTCACCCTCGACCACGCCGATGACATCGACGAGGCCGTCCAGGAGCTCGACGAGGCCGCGGAGCAGTAGGCCGTTGCCGCGGTCCGACTGGATCGCCGCGCCCGTCCGCCCGGCCGAGCGCCGGGCGGACGGGTCCGCCGGGGCATTGGAGCCGCCCTGGTCGGGTGTCGGCGAACGCGAGATGCCCGTGTCCGAAGCCGAGCGGCTGGTCCTCGGCGACATCGACGGCCTGGGGTGGCGGGCGCGCCACCGCGTGCTGGACCCCGACCAGCCCACCGCCGTGCAGTGCGAGCTGCGCTACGCCGACGGTACCGAGGTCCCCTACGGCTTGGGCGCGGGCAAGGGCCCCCTCGACCCGGCGCGGACGGGCGCGCACTTCGAGGCGCTGGAGCACGCCCTGAGCGGGCCCGTGGCCTTGGAGGGCCTGCGCGTGCGGTGCCGGCCGGCCGACGAGCTGGCAGAAGGTCCGTTCCGCACGGACCGCGCGCTCGGCGGTCTTTCCGGCCAGCCCGGCGCGCGGCTCGCCTGCCTGGACTACGAGCCGCTGGACGGCGGAGCGCCGTTCGCCGCGCCCCTGTACCTGTGGGCGCCCTGGTACCCGGTCTCGACCGGCGGGATGGCGCGGCGGCGCGCCGCGCTCGGCGATACCGCCGAATACCGGCCGCTGGTCGCCTACACCGTCAACACCGGCTGCGCCATCGGCGCCACCCGCGACGAGGCGCTGCTGCACGCGCTCAACGAGTGGGTCGAGCGCGATGCGTTCTCCCTGTTCCTGCTGCGGTCGGTCTACGACCGCGGCCCGATGCCCGGGCGCATCGACCCGGCTGCGCTGTCCGCCCCGCTCGCGGACCTGCTGGGACGCGCCCGCGGCCTGGTGGGCTCCGACGTCGCACTGCTGGACCTCACCACCGATCTGGGCGTGCCCGTCGTGATGGCCTACGCCCGCGATCCGGCTGACGCCTCCGCGCGCCACTACGCCATGGGAGCATCGCTCTCGGGACGGATCGCCTGCGAGCGGGCCCTGACCGAGTTCGTCCAGGGCGAGCTGCTGGCGCGGGTGGTGGCCGAGCACACGGCCGGCGAAGGCGCCTCCGCCGGGCAAAGCGGCGCCGGGGAAGGCGAGTACCCCACCTTCGACGAAGTGGTGGCCGAGCACGACACCGCGGCGGCGGTGAGCGCCCGGCTGAGCGGCCACCCCGGGCTGCTCGCCTGCGCCCGGCTGGACTTCGCCGGCCGCATCGCCGAGTGCCCGCGGGTCGGTGCACCCGGCGAGACGGTGCCGGCAGGCACCGGAGTGGCCGCGCAGCGCGCGGAAGCGGCGGCGCGGATCGCGGCGGCGGGCTACCGGGTCGGCTACCACGTGCTGCGCCGCCTGGAGCTGGGCACGACGCTGGTGCAGGTGCAGTGCCCGGGGCTGGAGCGCTTCCACCAGGTCACCAACGGCCACCTGGCGCTTCCGGGCGCCCGCGGGCGCGCCTACCGCAGGCGCGGTCGGCAGCCCCGCGCCGCGGCCGACTGAGCGGCGCCGCGCAGTCCCGCGAGCCCTCGGGGGACGCGCCCGCGGCGAGGGCGGGGCGTGAGCGACGACGCCCGCGCTCCGAGCGGACTCACCCTCCCTTGCGGGACGGCGGCACCCGGCCGCCGGCGTCGGCATCCGGCGGTTCGGGCCGCGCCTCATCGACCTCCTCGGCGACGATCAGCCCGCCCACACGCTCGGAGATCCGCCTGCGCGCCTCGGAGTGCAGGCCCGCATCGGTGACCAGTACATCGCAGCGCTCCAGCGGCGCGATGGTGCACAGCCCCACGGTCTCCCACTTCGTGTGGTCGGCCACGACGATCAGCCTGCGGGCGGCCTCGACCAGGGCCTGGTCGGTCTCGCCTTCCATCAGGTTGGGCGTGGTCAGGCCGGCCTGCGGGTCGATGCCGTGCACGCCCATGAGCAGGGTGTCCAGGTGCAGGCTGCGCACGGCCGCGACGGCGAGCGGGCCCACGAGCGCGTCCGAGGGCGTGCGGAGTCCGCCGACGAGTACGACGGTCTGGTCGGATCGGGGCGAGCGGTAGAAGACGTCGGCCACGCGCAGGCAGTTGGTCACCACGGTCAGCCCGGGGATCTCGCGCAGGTGGTGGGCGAGGGCCCAGGTGGTGGTGCCCGCGGACACGCCGATGGCGCTGCCGGGTTCGACCAGCCCGGCGGCGGCCGCGGCGATGGCACGCTTCTCGTCCTCCTGGCAGGTGGCGTTGGCCTCGAACCCGGGTTCCTCGGTGCTGTGCCGATGCGGGGCCAGCGCACCGCCGTGGACCTTGCGCAGCAGGCCCCGCGCCTCCAGGACGTCGAGGTCGCGCCGCACCGTCATGTCGGAGACGTCGAGGCTCTCGACGAGCTCGGTGACACGGACGCCGCCGGAGCGCCGCACCTGTTCGAGGATCAGTGCCTGTCGCTGAGCGGCCAGCATCGCGTCCCCCGTCGTCGCCCGGTCGCGCAGCGCGCCGGCGGACCCTTGGGGAGTCCCGCACCGGCTCCGGCCCGCCGCGCGACGGTGTTGGAAAGTGTTGGGATGATAGCGACATTACACACATTCATGTCAAGATCCGGCGCCACACGGCGGCCCGGGAGCCGCGCCGAGATGGCTCGGCGCACCGCCCCCGGACCCCCGCCTGCGCCGGAGGTGGCGTGTCAGATCCGATGCCCGGACGGCGGCCGTGCCACTCTTGACACACCAGGGCCGGTGCACGATGGTCACATCAAATGTGGGTTAATGTTCGGTTTCGTGAGAAATTGAGGCTGCAACCGCATGACAACCGAACAGGGATCGGGGTAGCAGGCTCCGCCGCTCCGCCCCGCGGCGACCGCGACACGTTGCCGAGACCGCATCGCCGCGCCCGGCACCCCCCGCGGCCCGCACGTGGAACGCGGGCACAACCCCCGATACCGCGCAGGTTCCGCCGACCCGCGACCACCGGTGGCGGCGCCGGGCCGTCCGCACGGCCCGGCGCTCGTGCCGGTCGAGGGCCGGCGGGCTCGCGCACCAAACCCCCAACGGGAGGACCATCGTGTTCAGAGAGGACTGGCCGAAGTGATCGCCCTAGCACAAGAGCCGCTGCGGCTGGACGCCAACGCGGTCGACTACACCCTGCTCGCGCTGTACTTCGCGTTCGTGCTGGGCATCGGCTTCCTGGCGAAGCGCTCGGTCTCGACGAGCCTCGACTTCTTCCTGTCCGGGCGGTCGCTGCCGGCCTGGGTGACGGGCCTGGCCTTCATCGCGGCCAACCTCGGCGCCATCGAGATCATCGGCATGTCGGCCAACGGGGCCCGCTACGGCATGGCGACCATGCACTACTTCTGGGTCGGCGCCATCCCGGCGATGCTGTTCCTGGGCCTGGTCATGATGCCGTTCTACTACGGCTCCAAGGTGCGCAGCGTCCCCGAGTTCATGAACCGCCGCTTCGGCAAGGCGGCGCACCTGGTCAACGCCATCAGCTTCGCACTCGCCCAGATCCTGATCGCCGGCATCAACCTGTTCCTGCTGGCCACCATCGTCGACGCGCTGCTGGGCTGGCCGCTGTGGCTGTCGCTGGTCCTCGCCGCGGTCATCGTGCTCAGCTACATCACGCTCGGCGGGCTGTCCGCGGCCATCTACAACGAAGTGCTGCAGTTCTTCGTCATTGTGGCCGCACTGCTGCCGCTGACCCTGGCGGGACTGAACCGCGTCGACGGCTGGTCCGGCCTCGTCGACCAGCTCAGCCAGACCGAACTGGGCACCGAGCAGGTCTCGGCGTGGCCGGGCAACGCGCTCACCGGATTCAGCAACGACATCCTCAGCGTCTTCGGCATCGTCCTGGGCCTGGGCTTCGTCCTGGCCTTCGGCTACTGGACCACCAACTTCGTCGAGGTCCAGCGCGCCATGGCGTCCAAGAGCATGTCGGCCGCGATGCGCACGCCCATCATCGGCGCGTTCCCCAAGCTGCTCATCCCGTTCCTGGTGGTCATCCCCGGCATGATCGCGGGCGTCGCCGCCTCCGAGATGGTGGCGCTCAAGGCCGGCGAGCAGACCAACGTGACCTACAACGACGCCATCCTGCTGCTGATGCGCGACCTGCTGCCCAACGGCCTGCTGGGCATCGCGCTGGCCGGGTTGCTCGCCTCGTTCATGGCGGGCATGGCCGCCAACCTGAGCTCCTTCAACACGGTCTTCACCTACGACATCTGGCAGTCCTACATTGTCCGGGACCGGCCCGACCACTACTACCTGAACATGGGCCGCTGGGTGACCACTGGCGCCACCGTCGGCGCCGTGGGCACCGCGTACATCGCCTCGGGCTACTCCAACCTGATGGACTACCTGCAGCAGCTGTTCTCGTTCTTCAACGCGCCGCTGTTCGCGACGTTCATCCTGGGCATGTACTGGAAGCGGATGACCCCGCACGCGGGCTGGAGCGGCCTGGTCTGCGGTACCGCGGCGGCCGTGGCCGTGTTCGTCCTCGGCGAGACGGGCGTGCTCGGGCTGTCCGCGCAGGGTGCGAGCTTCGTCGGAGCCGGCGCGGCGTTCGTGGTCGACATCATCGTCAGCGTCGTGGTCAGCCTGTTCACCCGGCCCAGGCCCGACTCCGAACTCGTCGGCCTGGTGCACGCGCTCACCCCCCGTGAATCGCGCCGCCCCTCGCACACCGGCGAGGACGCCGGGTGGTACCGCCGACCGGCCGTGCTGGCGGCCATCGTCCTGGCGATCACCATCGCCCTGAACATCATCTTCGCCTGAGCCGTCGCCGGGCAGGCAACCGCTGGAAAACGCTGCCGAGGAGGCAATCCTATGAGTGCTGACGACTCCGGATCGGGACTGCGACGATCCGCCAAGGCCTTCGACATCCGGACGGTCATCGCGCTGCTGTTCGTGATCTACGGCGCGGTCCTGGTCGTGATGGGCTTCGTACTGCCCCCCGACGAGGCCCACCGCGACGGCGCGAACCTCAACCTCTGGTCGGGCCTGGGCATGCTGGTGTTCAGCGCCCTGATGGGCGGCTGGGTGCTGCTGAGCCCGCTGAAGGTGTCCGAGGGCTCCGGCGAGGAGCCCGACGGCCAGAGCTGAGCCCGCGCGCGCCGCCACGGCCGCCCGCCGCCCGCACCCGGTCACCGGAGAGCGGACGGCGGGCGGCCATCGGGATATCACCGTTGATCTTGTAGCTATCGTCACTGAAAATCGTTTTAAATCACGATAGCTACAAGATCAACGGGGGTTGGGGCCGCCAGCGCAGGGTGTTTGGCGTCACACCCCCCGGGTAGCGGCCGTGCGCCCCACGAGCACAGCGGTGGCATCCGCGTGCCCGTCGGCGCGACCAGTCCACCAGGCGGAGGATAGGCGATGGGCGTTCGCACACTGATCGAGTCATGGCCGGTCTACCGGCAGCTCACCGGCGGCGACCCCTCCGGCCGCGGGGCCGCGGCCAAGTCGGCGGCCACCGCCGCGCTGCGAGCGCGCACGGCCGAGGCCGACCGGGTGGTGAAGTCGGTCTGCCCCTACTGCGCGGTCGGCTGCGCGCAGAACGTCTACGTCCGCGACGAGCAGGTCGTCCAGATCGAGGGCGACCCCGACTCGCCGATCAGCCGGGGCCGGCTCTGTCCCAAGGGCTCGGCGAGCCTCCAGCTCACCACCGGGTCCTCGCGCCGCCACACGGTGCTGTACCGGCCGCCGCACGGCGCCGACTGGCAGGAGATCGACCTCTGGGAGGCCATGCACATGGTCGCCGACCGGGTGATCGAGGCGCGGCGCGAGGGCTGGCAGGACGAACAGGACGGGGTCGCGACCGCGCGCACCCTGGGACTCGCCAGCCTCGGCGGCGCCACGCTGGACAACGAGGAGAACTACCTCATCAAGAAGCTGCTGACGGCGCTGGGCGTGGTGCAGATCGAGAACCAGGCGCGCGTCTGCCACAGCTCGACCGTGGCGGGGCTGGGCACATCGTTCGGGCGCGGCGGCGCCACCACCTTCATGCAGGACCTGCAGAACTCCGACTGCATCGTCATCGAGGGCTCCAACTACGCCGAAGCGCACCCGGTCGGCTTCCAGTGGGTGATGGAGGCCAAGGCCCGCGGCGCGGCGGTGATCCACGTCGACCCGCACTACAGCCGCACCAGCGCCCTCGCCGACATGCACGTGCCGATCCGCGCCGGCACCGACATCGCCTTCCTCGGCGGAATCATCAACCGGGTCATCGGCGAGGAGCACTACTTCCGCGACTACCTGCTCGCCTTCACCAACGCCGCCACGATCGTCAACGAGGACTTCCGCGACACCGAGGACCTGGACGGGCTGTTCTCCGGCTTCGACGAGGACAAGCGCCGCTACGACATGCACAGCTGGCACTACGGGGGCGCCGACATCGCCCCCGCGTCGGGCAAGCGCGACCAGGACTACGAGTACCGCGTCCGGCAGCCGCAGGAGTCCGGCGCCGCCGGCCGGCCCGAGCAGCAGGGCGCGGGCGGCGCCGCGATCGGCGGTACGCCCGAGACCGACCCGACCCTGCAGCATCCGCGCTGCGTCTTCCAGATCCTCAAGCGGCACTACTCCCGCTACACCCCGGAGGCGGTCGAGAAGATCTGCGGCATCCCCCGCGACGTCTTCGAGCGGGTGGGCGACCTGCTGATCGAGAACTCCGGCCGGGACCGGACCTCCGCCTTCTGCTATGCGGTCGGCTGGACCCAGCACACGGTGGGCGCCCAGTACATCCGCGCCGCCTCGGTGCTGCAACTGCTGCTGGGCAACATCGGCAGGCCGGGCGGCGGCATCCAGGCGCTGCGCGGCCACGCCAGCATCCAGGGCTCCAGCGATGTGCCCACCCTGTTCAACCTGCTCCCGGGCTACATCCCGATGCCACACGCCCACGAGGACCAGACGCTGGCGGACTTCTGCGTCGCCGACGCCGCGGTCAACGGCTTCTGGGCGAACATGGACGCCTACCTCGTCAGCCTGATGAAGGCCTGGTGGGGCGAGCACGCCACGCCCGGCAACGACTACGCCTTCTCCTACCTGCCGCGGATCGGCGACTCGCACAGCACCTACGACACGGTCATGGAGCAGATGCGGGGGGTGTGCAAGGGCTACTTCCTGATGGGCGAGAACCCGGCGGTGGGCTCGGCCAACGCCCGCGCGCAGCGGCTGGGCATGGCCAACCTGGACTGGCTGGTGGTACGCGACTTCTCGCTGATCGAGAGTGCCACCTGGTGGCAGGACGGCCCGGAGATCGAGTCGGGCGAGATGCGCACCGAGGACATCGGCACCGAGGTGTTCTTCTTCCCCGCCGCCGCCCACACCGAGAAATCGGGCACCTTCACCAACACCAACCGGACCCTGCAGTGGCACGATCGCGCGGTGCTGCCCGAGGGCGACGCCCGCAGCGACCTGTGGTTCATGTACCACCTGGGCCGCATAATCCGGGAGAAGCTGGCGGGCTCCACCGACCCGCGCGACCGACCCATCCTGCACCTGACCTGGGACTACCCACTGGAGGAGGGCGCCGAACCGGACGCGGCCGCGGTCCTGGCCGAGATCAACGGCTACGGCCCGGGCGGCGAGCACCTCTCCGACTACACGGAGCTGCGCGCCGACGGCACGACCAGCTGCGGCTGCTGGATCTACTGCGGGGTCTACGCCGACGGCGTCAACCAGGCGGCCCGCCGCAAGCCGCACACCGAGCAGGACTGGATCGCCGCGGAGTGGGCCTGGTCCTGGCCCGGCAACCGGCGGGTGCTCTACAACCGGGCCTCGGCCGACGCCGACGGCGCTCCATGGAGCGAGCGCAAGGCGCTGGTGTGGTGGGACGGCGAGCACCGGCGGTGGACCGGCCACGACATCCCCGACTTCGAGGCCGGCAAGAGCCCCGATTACACGCCGCCCGAGGATGCCGAGGGCGTGGCGGCCATCAGCGGCACCGACGCCTTCATCATGCAGGGCGACGGCAAGGGCTGGCTCTACGCTCCGGCCGGGCTCACCGACGGGCCGCTGCCCACCCACTACGAACCGCAGGAGTCGCCGTTTCCGAACCTGCTCTACGGGCAGAGCCGCAACCCGGCGCGGCTGGTCTACCCGCACCCGGAGAACCGCTATCACCCCGACCCCGAAACGCCGGAGGCGGAGGTCTATCCCTACGTGGTGACCACCTACCGGCTCACCGAGCACTTCACCGCAGGCGGCATGAGCCGTTGGACGCCCTACCTGGCCGAACTGCAGCCCGAGTTCTTCTGCGAGGTCTCGCCGGAGCTGGCCCGCGAGCGGGGCCTGGCCCACGGCGGGTGGGCCACCGTCGTCTCGGCGCGCAACGCGATCGAGGCGCGGGTGCTCGTCACCGACCGCATGGTGCCGCTGCGGGTGCACGACCGCACGGTGCACCAGATCGGGATGCCCTACCACTGGGGACCCAACGGCTACACCACCGGCGACGCGTTCAACGAGCTCTCGTCGATCGCTCTGGACTCCAACGTGCACATCCAGGAGGTCAAGGCGCTGACCGCCGACATCCGGCCCGGGCGGCGACCGCGCGGCGCCGACCGCCGCCGGCTCGTCCTGGAGTACCAGCGCCGCGCGGGTGTGGACGACCGGACCGGAACGGAGGTATGAGGCATGGCCCTGGACGAGCAGTCGCGTGCGCGCACCGGCGCCGCCGAGAGCGCCGCGGAGCCGGGACCCGGCGACGCCCGCCCGCGCATGGGCTTCTTCACCGACACGAGCGTGTGCATCGGGTGCAAGGCCTGCGAGGTCGCCTGCAAGGAGTGGAACCTGGTCCCCGAGGACGGCCTGGACTTCACCGGCATGTCCTTCGACAACAGCGGCGGCCTCAGCGCCGACACCTGGCGCCACGTGGCCTTCATCGAGCAGCGCAAGCCCATCGGCGTGCAGGAGACGGGAGTGGGCCGGCCCGAGGGAGCGCCCGACCCGGTCGACCTGGGCATGCCCTCCTTCGAGCTGCCCGGATCGTCCCCCGGCGAGGACGAGCGCGGCGATTTCCGCTGGCTGATGTCCTCGGACGTATGCAAGCACTGCACGCACGCCGCCTGCTTGGACGTGTGCCCCACCGGCTCGCTGTTCCGCACCGAGTACGGCACGGTCGTCGTGCAGGAGGACATCTGCAACGGGTGCGGCTACTGCGTCCCGGCCTGCCCCTACGGCGTCATCGACCAGCGCAAGGACGACGGCCGGGTGTTCAAGTGCACGCTGTGCTACGACCGGCTGGGCGACGGGATGGAGCCGGCGTGCGCCAAGGCCTGCCCGACGGACTCCATCCAGTTCGGGGACCTGGACGAGCTGCGCGAACGTGCCGACGAGCGGCTCCGCGGCCTACACGAGGCGGGCGTCGAGTCCGCGCAGCTCTACGGCCGCGACCCCGGCGACGGTGTCGGCGGCGACGGCGCGTTCTTCCTCCTGCTGGACGAACCCGAGGTCTACGGTCTGCCGCCGGATCCGGTGGTGACCACCCGCGACCTGCCGTCGATGTGGCGCCACGCGGGCATCGCCGCCGCGGCGCTGCTGGCCGGAGTCACCGCGACGTTCCTGGGAGGGCGGCGTTGAGCACATCGGACGTGACCAAGGAGGGTATCCGCGGCTCCCGGCCCGCCCGCGAGGCGGTGACGGGAGCGGTCTCCACCCTCGACGGGCACCGGCGCGAACGGCGGCCAGGCGGCGGCCGCGCCGACGGCGCGGAGTTCCGGTCCTACTACGACCGGCCGGTGCTGAACCAGATCACGTGGCAGGCCCGCGACGTCGCGGGCTACCTGTTCCTGGGCGGACTGGCCGGCGCCTCCTCGGCGCTCGCGGCCGGGGCCGACCTCACGGGGCGGCCGGACCTCGCGCGGCCGCTGCGCTACACGGCGCTGGCGGCGGTGTCCGGATCGCTCGCGGCGCTCATCCACGACCTCGGCCGACCGGAGCGCTTCCTGAACATGCTGCGGGTGATGAAGTGGACCTCGCCGATGAGCGTGGGGTCGTGGATCCTCGCCGGCTACGGCCCGCTGGCGGCCGCGGCCGCGGCCTCGCAGGCCACCGGCCTGCTCCCGGGTCCGGGCCGCCTGGCCGGGCTGGGCGCCGGAGTGCTCGGACCGGCCGTGGCGGCCTACACCGCGCCGCTTATCTGCAACACGGCGGTGCCCGCCTGGCACGAGGGCTACCGGGAGATGCCGTTCGTTTTCGTCGGCTCGGCCGCTGCCGCGGCCGGGGGCGCGGGCATGGTCGCGGCGCCGGTGGGCCAGGCGGGCCCGGCGCGGCGCGCGGCCGTCGCCGGGGCCGCGCTGGAGAACGCGGCGCTGGCGGTCATGGAGAAGCGCATGGGCATGGTCGCCGAGCCCTACAAGCAGGGGACCGGCGGGACACTCATGCGCGCGGCCACAGCGCTGACGGTCGGCGGCGCCGTCGTCGCGCTGTTCGGCGGCCGCAGCCGGGCGGTATCGGCGGTGGCGGGGGCCGCGCTGGTGGCGGGCTCGGCCTGCACCCGCTTCGGTGTCTTCAGGGCCGGGCAGGCTTCGGCCGCCGACCCCAAGTACACGGTCGTCCCGCAGCGACGGCGCATCCGCGACCGCGAGCGGGCCGCCGAGTAGGGCAACCCCGTTGATCTTGTAGCTATCGTGAAGGAAAACGATTTCCAGTGACGATAGCTACAAGATCGACGGTGATATGCCGGGTACGCCGCTGCCCAGCCAGTCCAGCACCGGGCCCGCGGCCACACCGAGCAGCAGCGACAGCGCCGCCGCGGCGATCGCCACCGCCGAGCTCCACCTTCCGGCCGGCCCGGACGCGGCGGAGTCCGCGCCGCCCTCCCGAGAAGTCTGGAACAGCGGCAGGATCCAGCGCAGGTAGTAGAAGAGGCTGGCCGCAGTCGTCGCTGCGGCCAGGACCACCAGCCAGACCAACCCGGCATCGAACGCGGCGGTGAACACGGTCAGCTTGCCGACGAAAACCGCGGTCGGCGGCGTGCCGACCAGGCCGAGCAGGCACACCACGAGGCTGAGTGCGAGCCAGGGGCGGCGCCCGAACAGCCCCCGCCACTGGTCGAGGCGCTCGGCGCGCGGCAGCGCGCACACCGCAGCGAACGCGCCGACGTTGGTGAGGGTGTAGGCGGCCAGGTAGTACAGCAGCCCCGGCAGGGCGGTCTCCTGCGCCCGCGCGGAGGCGGCGACCGCCATCAGCAGGAACCCCACCTGGCCGACGGCGGAGTAGGCGAGCAGCCGGCGGACGCCGTCCTGGGCGAAGGCGGCCAGGTTGCCCAGCACCATGGCCGCGGCGGACACCGCGGCGACCAGCAGCGACCAGTTCCCCATCGCCTCCTGCGGCAGCGCGGCGCCCAGCCGGCAGGCCGCCACCAGCGCGCCGATCTTGGGCACGGTGGTGATGAACGCGGCCACCGGCGCGGGCGCGCCCTCGGCGGCGTCGGGCACCCAGAAGTGTGCGGGCACCGCCCCCGCCTTGAACAGCAGCGCCGCCAGCACCGCGACGGCACCGGCGGCGGCGGCCGCGGGGTGGGCGCCGGGCAGTCCGACGGCCAGCGCCGGGTAGCCGGTCGCGCCGCCGACCGCCAGCAGCACGGTCGTCCCGCCCAGCAGGGCCACGCTGAACAATGCGCCCAGCAGGAAGTACTTCAGGCCCGCCTCGGTGCCGCGTGCGTCCTTGCCGAAGGCGACCAATGCGTAGAGCGGGACGCTCGCCAGCAGGTAGCCCATCACCAGGAGCAGCAGCCCGTTCGCGCCGGCCATCACCAGCGCACCCGCCGCCGCGAGCAGCAGCAGGACGTAGGCCTCGCTCTCGCGGCGGTCGCCCGCGAGGCCGTCGGTCCCGGCCAGCACCACCAGGCCGGTTCCCGCGAGCACGGCGGCGCGGGCGGCGTGCAGCCCGATGTCGACCGCGTAGGAGCCCGACGCGGCGGTGTGCGCCGGACCCGCGGCGGCGAACCCCGTGGCGACCAGGCCCGCGGCGACGGCGGCCAGCGCGAGCGCGCGCACCGCCCACTGCCGGCGGCGCGGCAGCCAACCGCCCACCAGCAGCCCGGCGACCGCGGCAAGGGCCAGGGCCGTTTCCGGAGCGAGCGCGATGAGCGTCGTCGTGGTCATTTTCGTGGCTCCCCTACCGCAGCACCAGGACGGCCAGGGCATCGGCCGCCGGCGCGAGGACGTCGAGCAGGGTGCGCGGCACCAGCCCGATCACAACGGACAGCGCCAGCAGCGGCACGACCGCGGCGGTCTCCTCGGCGCGCAGGTCGGCGAACCCGGTGCCGCTCGGCAGCCGGAGGCCGCCGAGGAGGATCCGCTGCATCGCACGCAGCAGGAGCGCGGCGGTGATGAGGATGCCGAGCAGCGCCGGCGCCGTGGCCGCCGGAGCCAGGCCCAGGCCGCCGGTGAAGACCTGGAACTCCGCGATGAAGCCCGACAGGCCCGGCAGCCCCAGGGAGCCGAACGCGGCCGCGGTCAGCAGGGCGGCGAAGCGCGGCGCGGGAGCGGCCAGCCCGCCGTAGGCTCCCATGTCGTAGACGCCGCCGCGCTCGTGCAGCACACCGGCGAGCAGGAACAGCGCACCGGTCAGCAGACCGTGGCTGACCAGCTGCACGGCCGCACCGCTGATGGCGAGCTCGGCGCTCGCGGACGCGGACCCCGCGGCGGCGGTGCCCGCCGCGCCCAGACCGAGCACCACATAGCCCATGTGGTTGACCGACGTGTAGGCGACCATGCGCTTGAAGTCGTTCTGGGCCAGCGCCACGAGGGCTCCGTAGAGGACCGAGACCGTACCGAGCACCGCGATGGCGGGCGCCCACGCGCGCCAGGCCTCGGGCAGGATCGGCAGCGCGATGCGCGCGAAGCCGTAGGCGCCCATCTTCAGCAGCACACCCGCGAGGATGGCCGACCCGGCCGCGGGGGCGTCGGTGTGCGCGGGCGGCAGCCACGTGTGGAAGGGCACGAGCGGCGTCTTCACGGCCAGGCCGGCGCCGACGGCCAGCAGCACGGCTCCGCCCGCCGCGGCCCTGCCGTCCAGCGGGGTCTGGCGCGCCAGCTCGACCATGTCGAAGGTGTGCGGGTCGGCGGCCAGATAGAGGGCGATGAACCCGACCAGCAGCGCCAGCGAGCCGACGAAGGTGTAGAGGAAGAAGCGCAGCGCCGAGCCCGCGGGATCGCCGTGGCCCCATCCGGCGATGACGAAGTACATCAGCGCGATGGACAGGTCGAAGAAGACGAAGAAGAGCAGCAGGTCGAGGGCCGCGAACAGCCCGGTCGAGGCCGTCTGCAGCGCCAGGAACAGCGCCGCGTAGCCACGCGGCCGCGGCTGTCGGGCGCGCAGCGAGTAGACCGCGCAGGCCAGGAACAGGACGGCGGTCATCGCCACCAGCGGCAGGGAGAGGCCGTCGACGCCGATGTGGTAGCCGGAGCCGACGCTGGGGATCCACGCCAGGTCGGTCTCGTAGGCGATCGGTCCGGCGAAGCCGGCGCCGCCCCCGACGGCGGCGGGCGCGCCGAGGTAACCGGCCCACACCACCGCCACCAGCGCCAGGTCCGCCGCGGCCGCGGCGACCCAAACGGCCTGCACCGCCCGCCGCGCGAGCCCCGGCAGCGCCATCAGCACACCCGCGGCCAGGAGGGGGAGGAAGACGACGGCGGAAAGCACGGATCACCTCTGCGGTTTCGTCGCGTTCACGGACTGCGGCGCGCTGCGAAGCTCGGATGGCCCGGCGGCCGTCGCGCCCCGGCAGCCGCCATGCTCCGCGCGGTCGGTATGCCCCGCGCGGTCGGCGCGCCTCCTCTCGTCAGGTCCACCGGTCACACCACCGCGCCGGCCAGCGCGAGGAGCAGCGCCGCCGCAGCCAGGACCGTCACGGCCTGGGCGTAGTACTGGTGGGCCAGGCCCGTCTGCGGGCGGCGCGCCAAGGCGCCGAGTCTGCGGGCCCCGGCCGCGACGACCGCGACCGCCGCGTCGAGGGCCGGCTCCACGCGCCCGCCCACGGCGCCGGCCAAGCGCAGGACACCCGCCGCCGCGACCGTTGCCGCGCGGTCGAGCACCCGGTCGTCGAAGGCCGCCAGCCCGCGGGCGGCCGCCAGCACCGGCGCCGCGGCGAGGGTGCGCGCGGCGCGCTCCAACCCGAGCCAGTCGCCCAGTCCGTGCGCCCAGCGCCCGGGGGCCGCCGCGGGGAGCCCCCAGCGGGTGACCGCCCACGCCGCCGCGCCCAGTGCGGCCACCGCGGTCAGCGCCGACACCGCCATCGACGCGGGACCGGGCACGGGCGCGCCGGGACGGCCCAGCAAGGTGCTCCACGCGTGCTCGACACCCGGGAGGGCCAGCGCGCCGAGCGCCACCGCCGCGGCAGCGAGGGCCGCCAGGGGCAGCCGTTGCGCGAGCCGGCGCCCCGCGCCGCCCGGTGCGGTCGCGCCCGCACCCGCGACGGCGTCCGCCTCCGCACCGGAGCCGGGGCGGGCCCACACCGCCGCCAGGGCCACCCCCGCGTAGGCCGCCGCCGTCACCGACGCCGCGAGTCCGGCGGTGTACAGGCCCGGCAGGCCGGCCGCCGCCAGCACCAGGTCCTCGGCCGCCCACACCGACAGCGGCGGCGTCCCGCCCAGCGCCAGCGCGCCCGCAGTGAAGCACACTCCCACCACGGGGTACCGGCGCGCGGCTCCGCGCAGCCCCCCGAGGTCCTCGGTGCCCAGCCTGACCAGCCAGGCGCCGGCGGCCAGGAACAGCAGGCTCTTGACGGCGGCGTGTGCGGCGAACTGCGCCGCTCCCCCGGCCACACCCCCGACTCCGGCCGCGAGCACGACGAAGCCGAGCTGGGCGCTGGTCGAGGCGGCCAGCAGCTGCTTGAGGTCGCGCTGGAAGCAGGCGACGGCGCCCATCAGCAGCGCGGTCAGCACGCCGATCCAGGCGGCCGCGGCGGCCGCCCACCCGGCCGCGGCCAGCGCCGGCTCGACCCGCAGCAGCAGGTAGCCGCCCGCAGCCACCATCGTCGCCGAGTGCAGCAGCGCCGAGACCGGGCCGGGTCCGTCCATGGCGCGCGAGAGCCAGAAGCTGAACGGCAGCTGGGCGGACTTGCCCAGGGCGGCCAGCAGCAGCCCGCCCGCGGCCACGTGGTTCCAGGGCGCACTCAACCCGTCCAGCGCTGCCAGGTCGAGGCCGCCGGCGCCGCCGGCCAGCGCGGCCCCCGCAGCGGCGTACATGCCCAGGTCGGCGGTGCGGGTCGTGAGGAAGGAGACGGCCGCCGAGGAGCCGGTGCGCGGGTCGCGCCAGTGGAAGGCGATCAGCCCGTAGGAGGTCGCGCCCATGGCCTCCCAGGACATCAGCAGGGTGAGCAGGTCGGTGGCCGTGACCGCGGCCAGCATGGCGGCGGCGAAGACCAGCAGCAGCCCGTAGTAGCGGGAGCGCCCGCCCGCGCCCTCGCGCTCGCCCGCGGAGAACAGGGTCACGGCCAGGAGGACGACGACGAGGGCGCACACCCCGACCGCCGCCAATCCGTCCACGGCCAGCCCGAAGCCGATGCCGGGCAGTCCCGGCGCCGTGACCGCCGGGCGCCCGACAACGGCGAGCACGGCCGGCACGGCCAGCGCGCCGGCGACCGCCACCGCCGCGGGCGCGGCGGAGCGCTCGGCGGACCGCCCGCCCAGCAGCAGGACCGCCCCGGCGAGCGCGGGCAGCCCGACCAGTGCCCACAGCGCCGCATCCGCAGCAACCGCCGCGTTCATCGGCTCAGCCTCGCAGGTCGTCGGCGGCGTCGGTCATGTCCACGTCGCGCGCGCGAAAGATCGCGATCGTCACCGCGAAGCCCATCGCCATCTCCACGGCCATGGCGACCATCGCCGCCAGCACCAGCACCTGGCCGTCGGGCAGCTGCGGCGAGGAGAAGAACCAGACGGCGGCGCCGGCGACCATCACCGCGTTGACCATCAACTCCAGGCCCATCATGACCATGACGACGGACTGCTGGCTCAGCGCGCCGTAGAGCCCCACCGCCAGGAGCGCGGCGGCGAGCAGCAGGAACGCCTCGAGCGTCACCGGCCGACACCCCCTCGGACCGGGTCGTCGGGGCCGCTGCGCAGGTCGTCGCCGAAGCGGTCGTAGCGGCCCCGGTCGGTGGCCAGCACCACCCCCGAGACCATGGTCGCGAACAGCACCAGACCGGCCGCCATCATCACGAGCATGTGGTCGCCCGTGATCGCCCGACCGAGCTGCAGTGCGGGGTCGGCGGGCGGCGGGGGCGCGGGCGCGCGCGGCCAGGGAACCAGCAGGATCCCGGCGCCCAGGGCGCAGAACACGGAACCGGAGATGGCCAGGGCGCCCTTGGTGTTGTGCACCATCGACATCGGCGCCAGCCCGGCCGGGTTCATCATGAACATGATCATGAAGACGGCCATGACCAGCATCTCCATGGTCATCATCAGCACGATCAGCACGCCGAGGTAGGCGAGTCCGAGCAGCAGCACCGGTACGGCGGTGAAGACGAACGACGCCAGCAGCGCGAAGGTGGCCCGCGCCATGGAGTCGACGCGGAAGACGGCGGCGCCCGCGGCCACCGCCGCCACCGCGCAGACGGCGAAGACGGTCCACTCTGCCACCTGTGCCATCCGCGATCACACTCCTCCCGCAACGACGAGGACGGAGACCGCCAGCGCCTGCAGCAGCACCAGCGGAAGCAGCACCACCCAGCCCGCCTCGGCGAACCGCTCCATGCGCACCGTCGGCAGCCGGCCGCCGGCCCAGACCAGCAGGGCGAGCACGGCGGCGGTCTTGAACAGCGACCACGTCCACCCCGGAAGCAGCGGGCCGGCCCCGCCGCCGAGGAACAGCGGGACCGCCATCGCCGCAGCGGCGGCCAGCATCAGGTGGCGCCCGGCCAGTAGCACGAGCCGGTCCGGCCCGGCGGGCTCGGCCGCCGCGCCGCCGGCGGCGTCGGCACCCGCGGGATGGTCGAACGGCGGGCGCAGCGACATCGCCAGAGCCGAGACCAGGTACACCGCGAAGGCGACCGGCATCACGAGCACGAACCACAGGTCCCGCTGTGCTGCGGCGATGTCGCTCACGCGCAGCGAGCCGGCGCCGAGCGCCGCGGTGGTCAGCGCGAACATGTGCGGCAGTTCGTGGGCGAGCCCCTGAGCGAGGTACCGGTAGCCCCCGACCAGTCCCCAGACCGAGTTCGCGCCCCAGCCGGCCAGCCACATTCCGCCCCACAGCAGGACCTCCATGGCGTTGAACCACACGACGCCGATGGACAGGTCGGCGATGGCCGGGCCACCGAGCGGGACGACGAGCACCGCCATCACCGCCGCGACGGGCACCGTCGCGATCCCCGCGCGCCACAGCAGCGTGTCGGCGCCGGGGACGGTGCGCGGGCGGCGCAGCAGCAGTCCGGCCGCCTCGCGGGCGGGCGCGGCCAGGGCGAGGGAGGCCGAACCTCCGGAGGCGCGCAGGTTCAGCGCGGCGGAGCCGGCGGCAGCGGCGTAGGCCAGGGCGGCGAGCAGCGCGGGGGCGGCGAGGAGGCCCCACCAGTTCGTGACGCCGGCGGTGTCACCCATGCCCGGTCTCACCCCCGTAGGCGGCGAGCGCCTCCATGTCGGGGTCGAACGACGCGACCACGAGCCGCGCCGCTGCCAGGTCCACGCCGACGAGCATGCCGGGCAGCACCGCTGTGGCGGCCAGTGCGCAGTCGGCGCGCTCCCGGCCCAGCGGCGGCAACGGGGGCGCGGAGAGCGGGCCGCCCGAGGGCGGACCACCGGGTTCCCGCTGGATCGGCGGCGCGAGGAAGGTGTCGGATGTGTCCGGCATGACCACGGCGGCGATGTCGTCGAACCAGTGCCGGATGCGCTCGGCCACGTCGCCGCGCAGGCGGGTCGGGAGCGGGGAGCCGCGGGTGAGGAAGCCGGAGGCGGGGTGGACGCCGCCGTCCCCTCCGACGGCTGGAAGACTCCCGGAGGGGGCGTCGGGCAGGCGGTCGGGAGCGCGACCGAGGCCGCGTACCGACCATCGCAGCGTCCGCGAGGACCGCACCCGGCGCAGCCACCGCGTGAACCGCAGCCGACCGGTCACGACCTCCTCGGGGGCAAGCAGATGATCGCGCAGGAGCCGTCCGGTCGCCGCCGCCGAGGGCCAGCCGGCGACGGCGAGGAACCGCTGGAGGGAGTCGGCGGCAGCGGCGGCGCGGAACCGCACGGCCGCCGGGTCGAGGACCTCGCGTGCTGTGTGGTCCCAGAAGACCGCCGCGCCTCCGGGGGCGTGCGCATGGGTGTGCAGCCGGGCCTCCTGCACCACGTCGCCCTGCACGGTCAGCTCCGCCACCAGCCCGGCGGGCCAGTCGGACTGGGCGGGGCCGACGGCGATGTGCAGCCGGTCCAGCTTCAGCCCGTCGCGGTCGTCCCCGCGATCGGCCATCTCCATCCCGCCGGGAAGCTTGCCACCGCCGTGTCCGCCGTGTCCGCCCGGGGCGTGCTGGTCGCCTTGGCAGCGCTCGTGCTGGTCGTGCTGGTCAGCATGCGCTTCGGCGCGGTCCGCACCGAGCCGGCGCCTCGCCGCGCGGCGCTGGGCGGGAAGGTCGAGCAGCGCCGCGCGGGCCTCGTCGATCCGGTCCGCGGCTTCGTCGGCCGCCCTCACCCGGACTCGGGCGCGCGGCTCGCCCATCTGGTCCCAGACCCGCTCGGCTGCCCCGTCGGCCGCCGTGCCCGGGGGGCCGCACTCCAACAGCGTGTCGGCCTCGCTGGGGGCCAGCGCGCCGCGCAGGCCGCGTTCGCGCATGACCCGCTCCACGGCCAGGCGGCATCCGGTGCCGCCGACCGCGGTCACCAGCAGCGGCCGCTGCGCCGCGAAGCGCGCCAGCCACTGCGCGAACCCGCCCGCGCCTGGGTTTCCGCGGCTCGTGCCCGCCGTCAGCTCCACCGGAAGGCCCCCTCCCGCCAGGCGTAGACGACAGCGGCGAGCAGCACCGCCAGGAAGGCGAACATCTCCACGACCACGTGCACGCCCTTCTCCGCCACGACGAGCACCCACGGGTACATGAAGACCATCTCCATGTCGAAGGCGAGGAAGAGCAGCGTCACCGCGTACCAGCGGACGTGGAACCGCGACACGGCGTGCTCGGTGACGGCGCCGCCTCCCATGTACGGTTCGCGCTCCAGCGGTCCGCCGCCGCGGACCAGCGCGGCGGCGCCGTACACGCCGAGGACGCCGGCGACCGAGACACCGAGCAGCGCAAGCGCGGGCCAGAAGGAATCCACCCGGTTCGCACCTCCCGTCCGTCTCGGCGTGCGCACCGGCCCCGCCGGCGCGAGGGGTCCGCGGCGCGCACGCGGCTCCGAAGCACCGTGCCCGGCGCCGCAAGCGCCCCTATCCGCAGCGGGCGCCGGTTATCCCCCCGATCGTGCCCCGCTCCGCACACGATCCCCCGATGACACGCCGATCCGGCGCGGGCGGTCGCCCGCCGCGGACAGCGCAGTGCGCCGCGGCCGCTCCCGTGCAGCAGAGACGCCGTGTACGCCCGCGCCAAGGCGGGGGGATCCCGACGCCGCCGGCTTCGGGTGTCGGTGAGTACCGCGACCAGGTGGTGCGCTGGCCGGGTGGAGGAGGGCCGCGAGCTGTTCGAGAAGCTGCTGGGCCTGTGCAACGACGTGGGGCTGCTGTCGGAGGAGTACGACGCCTCCTCCGGCCTGCTCGTCGGCAACTACCCGCAGGCGCTCTCGCACATCGCGCTGGTCAACACCGCCATCGATCTGCACCGCATGCACGGCCCCGTCGAACAGCGCGCCGACGCCGGCGGGCGCGCCGCTGAGCGCTGGGGTCGCCGAACCAGCAGGGGCTATGACCAAGGGCATAGCCCCGCGGCGACGAACAACCGATGTGCTGCGCAACGCCCGTCCGTAGCGTCGCTTGTCGCACAACGACGACGAGAGGCGCGCAAGTGCTGACAGTACGCCATCTGACGAAACGCTACGGCGAGACCACCGCCGTGGACGACCTCACCTTCGAGGTCCCGCACGGACGCGTGACCGGCTTTCTCGGCCCCAACGGGGCGGGCAAGTCGACCACGATGCGGGTCCTGCTGGGGCTGGACCGGCCGACCTCGGGCACCGCCCTGGTCGGCGGCCGCCCCTACACCGAGATCCCCGAACCGACGCGCGAGGTCGGTGCGCTGCTGGACGCCTCGGCCGTCCATCCCGGGCGCAGCGCCCGCGCGCACCTGCTCGCGCTCGCGCGCGGCGGCGGCGTGTCGCGCACGCGCGTGGCCGAGGTGCTGGAGGAGGTCGGGCTCGCCGACGTGGCCCGCAAGCGGATCGGCGGGTTCTCGCTGGGCATGCGCCAGCGGCTGGGCATCGCCGCCGCGCTGCTGGGCGAGCCCGCCGCCCTCGTCTTCGACGAGCCGGTCAACGGGCTGGACATGGACGGGGTGTTGTGGGTCCGCCGACTGGTGCGCGATCTCGCGGCCCAGGGCCGCACCGTCTTCGTCTCCAGCCACCTGATGAGCGAGATGCAGCTGGTGGCAGACCACCTGGTGGTCGTCGGCGGCGGGCGGCTGCTGGTCGACGCGCCGATGGCCGAGGTGATCGCCGCGTGGTCGCACACGACGACCACCGTGCGCACGCCCGACGCCGGCCTGCTGGCGGCGCGGCTGGTCCGGACGGGCGGCGCGGCCGGCCAGGGGGTGGAGGTCGAGTCCGGCCGCGAGGGAGAACTGCGGGTCCGCGGGCTCGCCCCCGAGGAGGTCGGCGACGCCGCGCACGCCGCCGGAGCGCGAGTGCACACCCTCTACCGCGAGGAGGCGTCGCTGGAGCAGGCCTACCTCGAACTCACCGAGACAGCGACCGAGTTCACCGGCGGCACCGGAGGAACGGGCGCCCGCCCGGAAACAGCACCAGCCGCAAGGGAGCGAGTATGACCGCCACCGCAGACCTCTCCGCCCGAACCGCCGCGGCGGCCCCGGACGCCGCCCCGCGGACGTCGCGGGTCCTGGCCCGCGCCCTTGCCATGGAGTGGACCAAGCTCGCCACGCTGCGCACGACGTGGTGGTGTGTGGGCCTCGGGTTCGCTGTAATGGCCGCGTTCTCGCTGTTCATGGGGATCTCCCTGGCCGAGCGGTTCGCGGAGGACCCTGTCGCCGCCAGCGAGTTCTCCTACGCTCAGCTCTCCTCCCAGGGCGTGTTCTATCTGGTGCAGTTCGTGGTGCTGACGCTTTCGGCGATCGCGGCCACCAACGAGTACTCCACCCGCGCGATCGGCGCGACCCTGCAGACGGTGCCCCGGCGCGGCCTGGTCCTGGCGGCGCGCACCGCCGTCACCGCCGGCCTGGCCTTCGCCGCGGGATCGGCGACGACCGCGCTGGGCATCGGCGTGCTGTGGACCGTCGTCGGCTCCTACGCCCCGCTCGAGGCCGAATACGCCGCGACCACGGTGCTGGGAGCGGGAGTCTGCATGGCTCTGCTGGCGGTGCTGTTCGTGGGCCTGGGCACGGCGATGCGCGGCACGGCGGGCACCATCGGCGCCGGGTTCCTGCTGCTGCTCGGCATCCCCCTGGTGCTGCAGCTCAGCGGTTTGCAGGCGCTCAACGACGCCGCCGCCTACCTGCCGGGTACGGCGGCCGTCGAGGTCTACGCCGGCGGGGACGCCGGCTTCTACACGGCGCCGCACGACGGCGCCGTCAACCTGGCCACCGTCATCGGCTGGGCCGTCGCCGCCCTGATTGTCGGCTATACCGAACTGCGCGTCCGCGACGCCTGATGAGATGCCAAGCAGTCGGCGTGACGGACGGTATGCGTTCGCAGCACCGTCCGTCACGCGGCTTTGCCCACAGGACGTCGACCCTGCGGCGTGCGAGTGCCGTGACGGCTTGGCCGTGCCGTTCGCCTTCAGCGCGCTTTCAGTCGTAGCAGCGACGGGTTTCGTCGCAGCATCGGACCCTGATCAACGCGAAGGTGGAGGAGACGCGTGGAGGCGTCGGCTCTGGCGAGTGGGGCGGTGAAGGGTGCCGCTCACCTTCCCGGAGTGCGAGTCGCCGTAGGGTACCGGGCGGCGAATCGCAGGAGGCCACAGCCACGGCAGACGCCTGAAAGCCACACCCGGCACCCCTGGATGAGCCGACCCTGCGAATGGCTCGCTCAGCCCGATCACCAAGGTAGGGACGCCTGACGGCGCCGCTCCGCAGCGGCGCGCGGCCGCGGCCCGGGGTTCCGGGCCGCGGCCGCGCGCTCCGTGCGAAGGTCCGCCGCTCACTCGACGAACTCGACCTCCGGGTACTCGGCGGAGGGGCCGTCGAGCAGCGGCCGCTCCCGGCCCCGCAGGTGCTCGTCGAAGTACGCGGTGAGGTAGGCGCGCTGGGCGGCGATGCTCGGGCGGGCGCCGACGGTGCCCACCGCCGACTCGACGCCGTCCTCCCATGCGCGGCCGTCGGGGTCCAGGCCCTCCTCGATCTGCGCGGTCATCCACTGGGTGTCGATGAAGCTCATGTGCTCGGCGTCGGGCATGTGCAGCTCCAGGAACGGGCCGGTGGAGGCCGCGCGGAACATCCGCCAGTCCGGCGAGTACTCGCTGGTGTGCGGGTCGCCGCTGCCGCCGGAGAGGCCGCCGCTGAAGATCATGAACGGCCGCTCGGCTCCCTGGAGGGTCGCGTCGGCCCACTCCTCGTCGCCGACGTGGTAAGCGATGCTGCCGTCCAGGTTCACACCCGCGTCGATCCGGTCGTCGACGAGCATCGCCTCGGCGGCGGTGAGCCCGCCGGCGGAGTGCCCGAACATGGCGACCGACGACGGGTCCAGAGCCGCCCCCAGCCCGTCCGGCAGCGGCTGCCCGCCCTCGGCGGGGTCGCCCCCGCCGGCGATCTCCTCGACGGCGTCCAGCACGAAGCGGGTGTCGGCGACCCGTGTGGCGACCGCCGTCCGCATGGTGTCGGCTCCGGCCTCGGGTATGGCGTCGCGGATGACGCGGCCGCCGGGCAGTTCCACCGCCGAGGACTCGTAGGGGTGGTCCATGGCGACCACCGCGTAGCCCTGGGAGGCCAGCTCCTCCAGCTGCGCGGTCGCCTGGTGGCGGGACTGGTTGAACCCGTGGGAGTAGAGCAGGACGGGGAGGTCCTCGGCATCGTCGGCCACGTCGGCGCCGGCGCGCGCGTCGGTCGTCGTGCCGGCGACGTCCACCGCGTCGCGGGACACGCCCAGCTGCTCCAGCTCTCCGGACAGGACGCCGGCGACGGCCGCGGGCATGTAGGGGGGCGGTTCGCCCCCGGAGTCCTCGGCCGGGTACCAGACCGACACCATGAGGTCCCGCTGCTTGGCACCCTCGACCCAGGGGTGGCCCCGGCTCTCGTCGACCAGGTGCAGGTCGGCCCGGCCCACAGCGTGCGGACCGGTGGGCTCGGGCGGGTGGAGGCGGATCGGGCCGGGGGAGGCGACGGCCGCGACGGTGGCGGGTACCGCGCACCCCGCGGCGATGACGGCGGCCGCAGCGGTGTAGGCGACCGTACGGCGGCGGGTCGGTGAGAATCGTGTAATCGGCATGCCGGAATCCTCGCCGCGCTGCCGCGGCGGCCGCATGGACCGGAGGTCGGCCGTCCCCTACCCCTTTCTGCATAGGGCGGGAGCGGGCGCACCGCCGCGTCCGGCGGGCCGGGTGCTCACCCGGCGGCGGACGGCGGCCCGCCGCGCACCAGCCCGGCCTCGTAGGCGAGGACCGCGGCCTGCACCCGGTTGCGCACGTCCAAGCGGGTGAGGATGGAGCCGACGTGCACCTTCACGGTGCCGGGCACGATTCCCAGCCGGGCGGCGATCTCCTCGTTGGACAGGCCCTCGCCGACGAGGGCGAGGACGCCCCGCTCGCGCTCGGTGAGGCGGTCGATGCGCTCGCGGGCGGCGGCGCCGCGCGACATGCGCCCGGCGGTGCCCACGGCGCCCAGCTCGGCGATCAGCCGCCGGGCGATCTCCGGCGACAGGTAGGCGCCGCCCTTGGCCACGGCGTGCAGCCCGGCGACCAGGTCCCGCGGGTCGCCGGTCTTGAGCACGAACCCGCTGGCGCCGCCGCTGAGCGCCCGCGCGATGTAGGCGTCCTCCGAGAAGGTGGTGAGGATGACCACCGCGGTGCCGGGGTGGTCCGCCGTGATGGCCGCGGTGGCCGCCAGGCCGCCGGTGCCGGGCATCTGCACGTCGAGCAGGGCGATGTCGGGGCGGTGCTCGCCTACCAGGCCGATCGCCTCGGCGCCGTCGGCGGCCTCGCCGACCACCTCGATGCCGGGGTCGGCGGTGAGGATGGCCCGCATGCCGGCGCGGATCATCGTCTCGTCGTCGGCCAGAACGACGCGGATCACCGGCGCACCTCGCTTCCTTCCCGCCCCTCCCCGCCCGGCCGGGTGGGGAGGGCAGCCTATCGGCCGCCTCGGCGCGGAACGCGCGGGGCCGCGGTGCTCCGCTCTCACTCGCGGGCGATGCGGTCCTTGGCCGCCAGGCGCCCGTCGGCGAAGCACAGCCGGTACACCGGCGGAAGCCCGTTCTCCCACTCCACGAGGTAGAAGCGGCAGGCGGACCCGGGCGGGGCGGGCGGCGGGTCCACCAGGTCGCGGGCGGGGTAGTCGAAGCGGGGCAGCTCGCGTTCGACGGCCGCGCGGTTCTGGCCGACGCTCAGCCGCGCGTAGTCCTCCGCGGGCAGGACCGAGTTGGTGCCGACGTAGGCGAGCACGGCGAAGCCGCACGCGACAACGGCCGCGGCCAGGGCCGTGGGGACCGCCAGCGCGGCGGCCAGCCGCCGGCGGGCGCTGCGGCGCGCCCCGCTCAGCCGCTGCGCCGTTTCGGTCGCCGTGCCCTCGGGCCCGGCCCCGGGAGCCGGCTCGGCTGTGTCCGGAATATGCGCGGCCACGGTGAATCCGTCCCCGCCGGACGATGCGCCGGACGGCGCGGCCGCGCCGTCCGGCGACGCTCCCGGACCCGCGCTGAGCCCGCCGCCCATCCCTTCGACCAGGTCGTACAGCCCGGCCAGCCCCGAGCCGCCGGCGGGTCCGGTAGCGCGCGGCGCGGAGCCGCCTGCCGCGCCCGTGTCCGAGACCCGGACCGCGGTCGCGTCCGCCCCCCGGTCCAGTCGCACGGTCACGGCCGCGCCGGGGGCGTACCGGGCGGCGTTGGTCAGCGCCTCCTGGACGACGCGGTGCGCCGCCCGCCCGGCCGGGGTCGCGGGGTCGAGGTCGGGTCCCTCGCGCACCAGCCGCACGTCCAGACCGGCGCGGACCGCGCGGTCGACCAGCGCAGCGATGTCCTCACCGCCGTCCCCGCCGCCGGAGGCGCTCCGCTCTGCGTCCTCCCTCAGCACGCCGATGATCTCGCGCAGCCGCAGGTTGGCGTCGTGCGCAGCGGCGCGCAGCCCGGCCGCCGCCTCACGGGCGCCGCCGCCCTCGGGGGCCATCTCCAGGGCGGCGGCGCGCACCGCGATCAGCGCGAGGTCGTGCCCCAGGGAGTCGTGCATCCGGGTGGCGATGCTGGCGCGCTCGCGCAGCCGGGCGCGTTCGGCGTCCAGGTCGCGGGCCCGCTCCATCCGCTCGGCGATCTCCCAGCCGGCCGTGCGCAGCTCGGCGTGGCGGTGCCGGTAGCGGCCCAGCAGCCAGGGTGCGACGACAGCGGCGGCCAGCACGGCGAGGCCGCCCGCCCAGTCGGTGACGCCGGTGAGGGTCTCGCGGGCGTCGCCGACACGGATCCAGGTCACCGTGTAGGCCATCAGGGTGGCCAGCGCCGCCGTGGCGAACATCGCGACGATCGGCGCGGTCCGGTCCGAGCGCCGCCCGGCCGAGAAGGCCAGCGCCGCGCAGACCGCCGCGTAGCTCAGTACCAGCGTCGAGACCAGGGTGAGGGCGATGATGACCGCCTGGACGACCAGGGCCGCGAGCGCCACCCCGAGAGCGGCGAACGGGGCCCGCCGCCGCAGCGCGAATGCGGCGGCCAGGACTACCGCCATGACCGCGGCCTCGGCGGCCGGAGCGGCCCGCACGCTGTCGGTCTCCAGGGCGACGAGCGCGACGCTGCCGGCCCACAGCCCGGCGTCCGCCGCCGCTCCCCGCCAGCGGGCGGCCACCGCCCGCAGGCCCACCGGATGCTCCCGCATTCCGCCAGCCTAAGCAGGACGGGACGCGGTCGGCCTCCTCCTCCGGAAGGGCGCGGGCGGCCGCGTCTCCGCCGAAAGTGGGGGCCGGCCTGTGTCCTTCGCGCACTGCGCCGCCCTGCGCCCGGTCCCTAGTGTCGTGGCGTCGGCGCAACGAGGACGACGAGAACCCTATGAGCACACGAAGCGAGGACGCCGTGATACGCCTGCGGAACCTGACCAAGCGCTACGGGGACAAGGTCGTCGTCGACCGGCTCTCCGTGGATCTCTCCCCCGGCAGAGTGACCGGCTTCCTCGGTCCGAACGGGGCCGGGAAGTCGACCACGATGCGGATGGTGCTGGGGCTGGACCGCCCCACTGCGGGCGAGGCCCTGGTCGACGGGCGGCCCTACGCCGAGCTGCGCCACCCCATGCGGCGGGTCGGCGCGCTGCTGGACGCCAAGGCGGTGCATCCCGGCCGCACCGCCCGCAACCACCTCACCGCGATGGCCCGCAGCAACGGGCTGCCGCTGCGCCGGGTCGGCGAGGTGCTGGAGACCGTGGGCCTGAGCGGCGTCGCCGACCAGCGGGCCGGAAAGTTCTCGCTGGGTATGGGCCAGCGGCTGGGTATCGCCGGCGCACTGCTGGGCGACCCGGAGATCCTGATGTTCGACGAGCCGGTCAACGGCCTCGACCCCGACGGCGTGCGGTGGATCCGCGGGCTGATGCGCTCGCTGGCCGCCGAGGGCAGGACGGTGTTCGTCTCCAGCCACCTGATGAGCGAGATGCAGGAGACGGCCGACCACCTCGTGGTCATCGGCAAGGGCCGCCTGATCGCCGACGCACCGGTCTCCGAGGTCATCGAGGCCAGCTCGCTCACGGCGGTGCGCGTGCGCACGCCCCAGCCCGAAGAGCTGGAGCAGCAGCTGCTGGTGGCCGGGATGCGCGTGGAGCGCCACGGCGGCGACGAGCTGATCGTCACGGGCGGCACGCTCGACCGCGTCGGCGGCGTCGCCCACCAGGCGGGGGTGCGGCTCAACGAGCTCAGCCCGCGCGCGGCGTCGCTGGAGCAGGCGTACATGGAGCTGACCGCCTCCAGCGTGGAGTTCGGCGCCCCCTCGGGCGCCGAGCAGGCGGCGGGCACCGACGACAGGGAGCGGGTGTGACGATGGCGACCACGGACCAGGCGCGGCCGGCCGCGCCGCAGCACAGCGGCGGCGGACTGCCCGGCGCGATCGCGGCGGAGTGGACGAAGCTGTGGGGGCTGCGCTCCACCTGGTTGTGCCTCGGGATCGCCGTACTGGCGACGGGGGGCACGGCCCTGCTCGCGGCGCTGGCGCTGCAGGCGGGCGACTCGACAGACGGCATGACCGCCAACGCTCTGGCGACCACCGCCATCGTCCTCAGCCAGTTCGCGGTGGTCGCCGCGGCCTCGCTGATCGTCACCGGCGAGTACGCGACCGGAGCGATGCGCACGACGCTGACGACGGTGCCCAACCGCATCCGCATGCTGGTCGCCAAGGCCGCCGTGCTCGCGGTGGCGGTCTTCGCGACCGGGTGCGCGGCCGGCGCGGCTGCCATCGCGGCGACGGCGGCGGTCTACGGCGACGCGATGACCTTCGAGGCGGCGCACGTGGTGCACGGGATCGTCGGCGTGGGCGGCTACATGCTGGGGATCTCGCTGTTCACCATGGGTCTGGGACTGCTGATGCGCAGCACTGCGGGCGCCATCACCACGGTCGTCGGCGTACTGATGGCGATCCCGATGGTCAGCCAGATGGTCGGAAGCGAGACCCTCACCGACGTCGTGAACTACATGCCGGCGAACGCCGGCATGCCGCTGATGGCCGGCACGACGGATCCCTACGGCTGGGGCACCGGAGCGCTCCTGATGGCCGGATGGGCGGCACTCACCCTGGCGGTCGGCTATGCGGCCATGGCCAAGCGCGACGCCTGACCACGGTATCGGCGCCGGCGGCCCGCCCGAGACGGGACGGGCCGCCGCGCCCACCCGGTGCGGCGCCCGAACCCGTCGATCTTGTAGCCATCGTGAAGTAAAACGATTTCCAGTGACGATAGCTACAAGATCAACGGTGCTGTGCCGGTCGCTCGTCAGGCGTCGGTCTCGACCAGGCCCGCCTCGTAGGCCAGGATCGCCGCCTGCACCCGGTTGCGCATGCCCAGCCGGTTCAGGACGGCGCTGACGTAGCTCTTGACGGTGCCCTCGACCAGGTACAGGCGCCGGGCGATCTCGGCGTTGGACAACCCCGACCCCACCAGCGCCAGCACGTCGCGCTCCCGCTCGGTCAGTTCGGCGACGCGGGCGCGGGCTTCGGCGCCGCGCCCCATCCGGCCGCCGCTGAGCTCGTCGATGACGTGGCGGGCGACCCGGGGCGCGAGGTAGGCGGCGCCGTCGGCCACCGCGTGCACGCCCGCCACCAGCTCGCGCGGGTCGCCCGCCTTTAGCAGGAAGCCGGCCGCTCCGTCGGCCAGCGCGCGTGAGATGTAGGCGTCCTCGTCGAAGGTCGTCAGGATCACCACGGCGGTGGAGGGGACCTCGCGGCGGATCTCGGCGGCCGCGCTGAGCCCGTCGAGGCGGGGCATGCGGATGTCGACCAGCGCGACGTCGGGGCGGTGCGAGCGGACCAGCTCGATCGCCTCACGCCCGTCGGCGGCTTCGGCGACGACCTCGACGCCGCCGTCGGTCTCCAGGATCGCGCGCACCCCCGCACGGATCATCGCCTCGTCGTCGGCCAGCAGCACCCGGATCATCCCGGTCCACGTCCTTTCTTGCACCGCACCGCTCGGGACGCCCGCCCCGGCGGGTCTTCACACACCGGTGTCGGAGCGGGGCCCCGGGAGCGTGTCCTTGGAGACCAGCCCGCCGCCGTCGAAGCAGAGCCGGTAGACCCCGAACCCGCCGCCGAAGATGTCGGGGGCGGACCGGTAGTAGCGGCAGTCGGACCGCTCCGCCGCCTCGCTGTCGTCTTCGGCCGCCGCAGGCTCGTACTGCCGCCCCGGCAGCAGGGGTTCGACCTGGGCGGCGGGGGCACCCACACGCAGGGAACGGTAGTCCGACGGCGGCAGCGTCGCGCCGACTGCGCGCAGGTACTCGCTGCCCACAGCCGCCAGCACGCCGAGCGCGACCAGGACCACGGCCGCGACCGCCATCGCGGCCGTGCGCCGGCGCAGGCTGCGCCGCACAGCGCGCCGATGCTCGTCCGGCGCGTCGGACTCCGGCTCGCCGACCGACTCGGCGGCCGCCGTGCCCCCCGCCGACGGGAAGTGCGCGACGATCTCGAAGCCGCCGCCGCGCTCGCCCGTCTCCAGTGTCCCGCCGGCCAATCGGACCCGCTCGGCGAGCCCGATGAGCCCTCGACCTCCGCCCGGCGCGTCGGCTGCCGATGGCCCGCCTTCCGGGGGCGGGCCGTTGGCGACCTTGGCGACCGTCCCGTGCTCGGCGCGCTCCAGCGCCACACGCACCGGCGCGCCCGGGGCGTGCTTGGTGGCGTTGGTCAGTCCTTCCTGGACGACCCGGTGGGCCGCCCGGTCGACCATCGGCGCGACGCCGTCCCAGAGACCGGAGCGCTCCAGGGCCACGTCGACGCCCGAGCGCCGCGCGCGTTCGACGACATCGGCGATCTCCTCTCCCGGCGGCGCGGTGGGCGCCTCGGTGCCGGGCCGGCCGGACTCGCGGAGCACGCCGACGATCTCGCGCAGGCGCTCGGTGGCCGTCGTGGCGCTCTCGCGCAGGCCCCCGGCGGCGGTGCGGTGCCGTTCGGCCAGGTCGGGCGCCAGCTCCAGCGCGCCCGCCCGCAACGCGATCAGGCTCAGCTCGTGTCCCAGCGAATCGTGCATGTCCTGCGCGATGCGGGAGCGTTCGCGCAGCCTGGCCTCCTCCGCCGCGATGCGCTGCTCGCGCTGCAGTTGACGCGCACGCTCCCAGCCGGCGTCGTCGAGGTTCGCACGCTGGCGCCGGTAGCTGCCGAGCATCCACGGCAGTACGAGTGTGAACACGTAGGCGATCCCCATGCCTGGCACGTCGAGCAGCAACTGCGGTTCGAGCACCATCCGGACGGCGAGCACGGCGGCCGACGCCGCGAAGGCCGAGCCCGCGAGCCACGCCCGCGGGTCGCGCCGTCCCAGGAGGTAGCAGAGGACCGCCGCGGCGAACGTCGCGTTCGGTGCCACCGCCTCCGACACCGCCAGTGCCAGCAGCGCGGCGGCCAGCGGGTAGGGGCGGCTCGCGGCTACCGCGGCGCCCAGCAGCACGACTGCCGCCGCCGCCTGGCCCGGTGTCTCCAAGAGCCCGGCGCGGACCCCGTCGACGACGGCGGCCAGCCCTCTGAGCAAGGGCAGGCACAGCACCGCCCACAGCAGCAGGTCCAGGACGGCGGTGCGCCGCGTCGGCCGCCCGCTCAGCGGCCGCAGCAGCTCCTTGCCCGCACGTGCGGCGGCCGCCCCCGGCTGTCCCATGGCCGCGACGCTACCGCGGGGGCCGCACGCGGCGGCACTGCCGAAAGGGGTGGACCGCCCCCGGCGGAAGTGGCACCGGACGCGCGCCGGTGGGCTCCGTCACAGCAGCGGGCGCAGCGGCGTCAGCAGCAGCTCGCACAGCTTGGCCACCAGCGGGCGCCCGGCCCACTCCTCGGGCGTGAGCAACCGGGCGTTGGTGGTGTCGTTGGCGAAGACCCGCTCCAGGTGGGAGGCCAGATCGTCGTCGAAGACCTCGACGTTGATCTCGTAGTTGCCCGTGAGGCTGAGCCGGTCGACGTTGGCCGTGCCCACGGTGGACCAGCGGCCGTCGATGGTGGCGGTCTTGGCGTGCACCATGGCGTCCTGGTAGAGGCACAGCTTCACGCCGCCGCGCAGCAGCTCGCCGTAGAACCCCCGGGAGAGCCAGTCGACGACGACGTGGTTGGAGTGCTCCGGCACCAGGATGCGCACGTCAACCCCGCGCTGGGCGGCGCTGATCAGAGCGCGCAGGATCTCCTGGTCGGGGATGAAGTAGGCCTGGGTGATGTAGATGTGCTCGCGCGCCCGGTCGATGGCCTCCAGGTACATCCCGCGGATGGGATAGATCAGCAGTTCGGGGACGTTGCGGTGGGCGCGGATCGTGGGCGCCCACTCCGGCGTTCCGGTGTCGGCGATGACGGGCTGGTCCTCGGTGCGCAGCATGTTCCAGAAGTCGCGGAACGCGTTCTCCAGCTCCCACGCCGACGGCCCCGAGACGCGCAGGTGGGTGTCGCGCCACTGGGTGGCATAGACCGAGCCGATGTTGTAGCCGCCGACGAAGCCGACCTCGCCGTCGACCGTGAGGATCTTGCGGTGGTCGCGCCCGGACTTGCGCACGTCCAGCAGCAGCACGCCCGGCCGGAACAGCGGATAGGCCAGCGTGTGGATGCCCTCCGGGTACCGGAGAAACCGCTGCGGCACGACGAGGTTGGCGAAGGCGTCGTAGACGACGTAGACCTCGACGCCGCGCTCGGCCGCCTCGATCAGCGCGCGCTTGAACCGGCGCCCTGTGGCGTCGCCCTTGACGATGAAGGACTCGAACATGATCCGGTGGCGGGCGCCGCGGATCGCCTCCAGCATGTCGCGGTAGAGGTCCTCGCCGTAGGTGTAGACGGTGAGTTCACTCGCGCCGACCGGCAGCGCCTTGGGCGCCGTGCGCGGGAAGTCGGCATGCAGTGGCCGCACCCGCTTGCGCCACTGGTTGACGGCGACGAGGCCCAGGACCACGGCGAGCTGGGCGCCCAGGAGGCCCAGCAGCGCACGCAGGAGCACGCGGGCGACCGGATGGCGTTTACGGGGCATCGGCTGTCTCCAGTCGGCGGTCTCCCCGGCCGGTGCCGCCGCCGTTGCGCCCGCGCTCGGCGGCGGTTTCGGTCGGCGGCGTCGATCGAGGCGTTGCGGCCGTTTCACAGTACCGCGCCGCCCCGCACGGGGCGGGGAGGCGCGGCGCCGGTTCCCCGCGGAGGGGGCGTGCCGCGGAATCGCCCGTGCGCCCCGGCCGCCCCGCGGCTAGTGTGTGGGATATGCACAAGCGACATTGATCCTCATCCGCAGCCGAGGCGCCGCTCGCCCGCGCACTGTACGCGTACACCTTCCTGGAGGACCTGGTCCTCCTGTACCCGGTCTACGCGCTGCTGTTCTCCGACTCCGGGCTGGGCCCCGCGCAGATCTCCTCGCTGTTCGCGCTGTGGTCGGTGACCGGCCTTCTGCTGGAGATCCCCTCCGGCGTGCTGGCCGACCTCTGCTCCCGCCGCGCGCTGATCGCCCTGGCACCCCTGCTCGGCGGGGCGGCATTCGCGCTGTGGACGTTCGCCCCCTCCTACGCCGCCTTCGCCGTGGGCTTCGTGCTCTGGGGTGCGGGTGCGTCCCTACGCTCAGGCGCCCTGGAGGCGCTGGTCTACACCGAGCTCACGCACCTGGCCCGCCCCGCCGCGCCCGGCGCCGCCGGATCCCACGACCGGAGCGGCCCGGGGCCCACGGCGGCCGCCGCGTGGGTGACCGCGGCCTACGCCCGGCTGATCGGGCGTTCCCGCGCCGCCGGCACCACCGCGGTCATGGCCGCCTCGCTGGCCGCGATGCCCGTCCTGGCCTGGGGCGGCTACACCGCAGCGGGTGCGGCGAGCATCCTGGCCACGCTGCTGTGCGCGGCCGCAGGCCGGGCGCTGCCCGCGGGCGGCGAACGCGCACGCCGTGCCGCGCGCCGCCGCGCCGCCCGCCGCGGCCGCCGCCCGTCCCGGCCGCTGCGCTCGGCGGTCGCCTCGGCCGCCGGGGTGGCCGGGCGCGCGTCGGCCGAGATCCGCGCCTCCGGCCCGGCGCGCCGCGCGCTGCTGGTGCTCGCGGTGCTGGTCGGCCTGTCCGGGGCGATGGACGAGTACGTGCCGCTGCTGGCCCGTTCGACCGGGCTGAGCACGCCCGCCGTCCCGCTGGCTCTACTCGGCGTCTCGGCGGGTGCGGTGGTGGGCGGCTGGCTGGCGGGGCGCCGCACCCGCCACACCGCCCTGGCTCTGGTAGCCGCGGCCTGCTGCATGGCCGCGGGCGCCGGATCGGGCCACCCCGCCGGGCTCCTGCTGCTCGCCGTCGCCTTCGGCGTGAGCGAGTGGGCCGGCGCCGCCGCTGAGGCCGAGCTCCAGGACAGCGTCGGCGAGGAGGCCCGCGCCACGGTCTCATCCTTCGCCGGGTTCGGCGCCGAGTCGGTGACGGTGCTCACTTTCGCCGCCTACGGCCTGGGGTCGGTGTGGCTGGCTCCCAAAGCGCTGTTCGTTCTGGCCGCCCTTGCCTACCTCGCCGCGGCCCGGGCGCTGCGCCGGCGGTGACCGCATCCGGTCGGCGCGGCGGGCAGCGGAATCGTCCGGGCGCCGCCGACGCTGTTCCGTGGAGGGCCTTTCGACCGACGGCCCTGCAGCACGCGACCAAGGAGGGCGCCGATGCCGAACGGGAACGAGGCTGGCGGTTGGACCGCCTACGCCGAGGGGGTCGAGCGGGCGCTCGCCGTCATGGCACACCCCGACGACGTCGACTTCGGCTGCGCCGGCACGGTGGCATTGTGGACCGACGCCGGGGTCGAGGTGACCTATCTGATGGTGACCGACGGCGAGGCGGGCGGCGACGACCGCACACTCGACGGCGACGCCATGGCGGCGCTGCGGCGCGACGAGCAGCGCAAGGCCGCGGCGGCCGTGGGCGTGCACGACGTCCGGTTCCTGGGGTACGCCGACGGCCGCGTGCTGCCCACCCTGGAGCTGCGCCGCGACATCGCCCGGGTCATCCGCATGGTCCGCCCGCAGCGTGTGGTCCTCCCCAGCCCCGAACGCGACTGGCGGCGGATCGCGCCCAGCCATCCCGACCACCTGGCCACCGGCGAGGCCGGTATCAACGCGGTCTTCCCCGACGCCCGCAACCCGCACGCCCACCCGGAGCTGCTCGCCGACGAGGGCTTGGCGCCGTGGAAGGTGCCCGAGGTGTGGTTGGCGCACGGCCCCTCGCCCGACCGCTACACCGACGTCACCGGCGTCTTCGACCGCAAGCTGGCCGCGCTGTCCTGCCATGCCAGCCAGATCGGCGACGTCGGGGAGCTGGCCGGACGCCTGCGGCCGTGGCTCGCCCAGAACGCGGCGGCGGGCGGACTGGACGAGGGGCGCCTCGCCGAGGTCTTCCAGTACGTCGACACGCGTTAGCGAACACGCGGCACACGCGATAGGTGTGGGGGTGTCCGTTGGTTGGCAGGGGCCCGGGGCGTCCCGCCCCGGCCGCCCCCGACCGCTCCAGGAGGTTCGACGTGCCACAGCCGCCTTCCCCCTACGAATTCCTCCCCGCCGTCCCGGCGTTCACCGTCGTCAGCGACGACGTCGCCGACGGCAAGCCCCTGCCCGCGCCGCAGGTCAGCGGCATCATGGGCGCGGGCGGCGAGGACGTCTCGCCACACCTGTCGTGGACCGGCCACCCCGAGGGCGCGCGGAGCTTCGCGGTCACCTGCTTCGACCCCGACGCGCCCACCGCCAGCGGCTTCTGGCACTGGGCGGTCTGCGACATCCCCGCCAACACCACCGAACTGCCCGCCGGAGCCGGCGACGAGAACGGCTCGGGCCTGCCCTCGGGGGCACTGACCCTGCTCAACGACGCCGGCGCTCGGCGCTACATCGGCGCGGCCCCGCCCGGGGGCCACGGCCCCCACCGCTACATGTTCGCGGTCCACGCGGTCGACGTGGAGTCGCTGGGTCTCGACGGGACGGCCACACCGGCGTTCCTGGGCTTCAACCTCTTCTTCCATTCGATCGGCCGCGCCCTCATCGCACCGGTCCACGAGCAGATGTGACCTCCGGGCCCCGCGCATAGAGGGGGCCGGTGCGCCCCGGCCCCGCCGGGGGCCGGGGCGGTGTTCACCTTCCTCGCGTAGTCTCCGTGCGGACACGGGGATCTCCGACACGGACGGGGTGCTTGCCGGCATGGATACCGGGGACGCGGGCATCGAAGCGGTCGTCTTCGACTTCGGCGACGTCATCTCCCTCTCTCCGCCGCCCGAGGACCGAGCGCGGATGGAGCGGCTGGCCGGGGTCCCGGCAGACGACCTGTGGCCGGCCTACTGGAGCGAGCGCCGCGCCTACGACCGCGGGAGGAGCGCCCAGGAGTACTGGGGCGCCGTCGCCCGGCGCGTGGGCGCCGACTGGGACACCGCCACGCTGCACGGGATGTGGGCGCTGGACGTGGGCTCCTGGCTGCACGTCCGACAGCACACCGCCCGCGTGCTGGACCGACTGATGCAACGCGGCGTGCGCACCGCGCTGCTGTCCAATGCGCCGGTCGACATCTCCGCCGCGCTGCGGCACTCGCCGGTGACGGCGAGCTTCGAGGCGCTGTTCTTCAGCTGCGACCTGGGCCTGTGCAAGCCCGAAGCCGAGATCTACGAGCACGTGCTGGAGGCGATGGGCACCGCCCCCGAGCGAACCGCGTTCGTCGACGACCGCGAGGAGAACGTGCTCGCGGCCAAGCGCCTGGGTATCTCAGTCCACCACTACGCGGGCGGCGACGGCCTGGTGTCGTTCCTGGTCGACCACGGCCTGCTCGACGCTTCCAACGGCGGGGCCCCGACGCCGCGGTAGCGGCCGCAGGCGACACGCCGACCGGGTACCGCGCGGCGCGCGGCCCGCCCGCGGATCTCCGGCATGTTCGGTGCCCGCCCACTACGCCGGGCACCCCTGTTCGGTTGTCCTGGGAACCGGAACCGGCCACCTGCGGTTTCAGACGGCGTTGGCGGTCTAGGCTCGATGGGACGGCTCATATCCGCCCGTCAACCGCCACCGCCCGATCGGAACGCTCCGCTCCACCTGCCCGCCATGGGGGACGCCGCCCCGCAGGGGGGCGGTGCTCGGCCGCGCCGCGTACCGCACCCAGCAGCCCCGAACCGATCGCACCGCAAGAGCCGGCCTCAACGGAAAGGTCCATCGGTGTCCGCTGCAGAAGAGCCCCGCCAGCCCACCGTCGTCGTCACCACCGCAGGCGCTCCCCAGACCCCCGGAACCATCCAGCACCTCCAGCGGCAGGGCTACCGCGTCGTGGCCACCGACATCGACCCCGCAGCCCCCGGCCTGTACCTGGCCGACCGGTGCTATACGGTTCCGCCGGGCTCCAGCGAGGCCTACCTGCCCGAGATACGCGGCATCTGCCTCCAAGAGGGTGCCTCCGCCGTCGTCCCGCTGGTCGACGAGGAGCTGGTAGCGGTCTCGCGGCTCGCCGACGACGGCATCGCGGTGCTGCTGCCGCGTCCCGGCTTCGTGGCCACCTGCCTGGACAAGTACACCCTGATGCGCCGCCTCGACGATGCGGGACTGCCGGTACCGCTCACCCGGCGGGCCGCCGAATGGGCCGGCCCGCCCGGGCAGCCGATCATCGTCAAGCCGCGCTCCGGCCGCGGCAGCCGCGGCGTCGTACGGCTGGAGTCGGCCGCGGGGCTGGGCGCACTGCTGGCCGGGAGCGACCGCCCCGCGGACGAGCTGATCGCCCAGGACGCCGTCTGCGGCACCGAGTACACGGTCTCGGTGGCGGTCTGGCGCGACGGCTCGGTGCAGGCGGTAGTGCCCAAAGAGGTGGTCCTCAAGGTGGGCGTCACCAAGTACGCCGTCACCCGGCGGCACGCGCGCATCGACGAGGTATGCCGTGCGGTCCAGCGGGAGCTGCGCGCCGACGGACCCTTCAACGTGCAGCTGGCCCTGGACTCCGAGGGCGAGCCGCGGATCTTCGAGATCAACCCGCGCTTCTCGTCCACGTCCCCGCTCACGCTGGCCGCCGGCGTCGACGAGGTCGGCGGGCTGCTGGGCCAGGCGACGGTGGGCGGCCCCCGCCTGAACGACGACTGGCGCGAAGGAGTGGTCATGGTCCGCCGGTGGTCCGACGACTTCGTCGACGAGGCCCGCTTCGCCGGCGCCGGCGTGACCCCCGCTCCTCCCCCCGCCGCTGCCGAGCCGGCCGTGGGTGTGGTCGGCTCGTGAGCGCCGGCGCCGAGGCCGGGCGGACCGCGGGCGCCGATGCGGGGGCGGCCGCGCTGCTGGCCCCCGCCGAGCAGGCGGTCCGCGAGGTGGGGGCGCTGCTGCGTGCCTGGCGCGCCGACCCCCGGGCCACGTCGGGCGTATGGGAAGGCGACCAGTTCAAGGCGCGGGCCGACGCCATGGCCCATGAGGAGCTGAGCGCCCGGCTGCGCCGGGCCGCCCCGGACGTACCCGTGATCAGCGAGGAGGACCCCGCCGGGCTCTCGGGCCGGCGTCCCGAGCGCTACTGGCTGATCGACCCCGTCGACGGCACCGCCAGCTACGTGCACGGCTTCAGCGGCTACGTCACCCAGGCGGCGCTGGTCGAGGGCCGGCGGCCGGTGGCAGCGGCCGTCTACGCGCCCGAGTCCGGCCACTGCTATACGGCGGTGCGCGGTCGCGGATCGGCGGTGGACGGTGAGCGCCTGCTGGTGTCGGCACCGGACGCCGGAGCGGGGGTGCTCACCGACAACACGCCCGAGCCGCGCGGCATCGCCCGCGCCGCCTACGAGCGCTTCGGCTGCTCCGGCTACCTGGAGTCCGGCAGCATCGCGCTGAAGCTGTGCCGCATCGCCGACGGCGGCGCCCACCTGTTCGTCAAGGACGTCGCGGTGCGCGACTGGGACGTCGCGGCACCGGCGCTGGTGCTTGAGGAGGCGGGCGGCGCGGTCCTGCGGCTGGACGGCGGCCGCTTCGGCTACACCGGCTCCTTCGAGGGCGCCGGTGTGATCGGCGCGGCGGACGGCGGCACCTGCGCCGACGTCGCGGCCTGGCACCGCGGGCGAGGCGGCGGCGCGAGGTAGGGCCCAGAAGGTCCTGGTTGATCGGGATCGCCCGGCATGACGCGCGACCACGGCTAGGCGCCCTCCTCCGCCGGGCCCGGCGGCTGGTACCGAAGTACCTCACCCGCCGGGCGGAAACCCCGCCTCGGGAAGGATCCCCGCGGCGCTCGTCCGCGTCTAAAGTGGGCGAAAGGGAATCGGAGAGACCGGGAGGAGGCGTGAAAGGTGAGTGCCGACATCACGCCGCACGATGAGCTCCGCGCTTCGGACGCCGACCGCGACACCGTCGCGCGCCGGCTCTCCACCGCGCTGTCGGAGGGCCGACTGGACATGGCCGAGTACCAGACTCGGCTCGACTCGGCGATGGGCGCCGTCACCAGGGGCGAGCTCGTCCCGCTGACCGCGGACCTCCCCGACCCCGACACCCCCGCCAGCGGACCGGTCGACCTCGCCCGCACCGGGATCGAGAGCGCCCCGCTCTCCTGGCGGGAGCGCGCCGGAAGGTGGCACGCCTGGTCGGGCGGCGCCGTGGTGATGATCGCCATCTGGCTGTTCACCAGCGTCGCCTCGGGCGACATGCAGTACTTCTGGCCTGCGATGCCGCTCGCCATCTGGGCCGTGGTGCTCTACTCCGGCGGCGGCTGCCGCCGCTGACCCCGGCCGCCGCCGCCCATCCCCCGCTGCACACCCGCCCCTCGCCCTGCCGCTTTTCTCCCGCGCGTGCGCGGCGTATCGTGAAATTCCCATCATCGTGCGGCAGGGGGTGGGCGTTGGACGAGGAACGCGTCCCGGAAGGTCGGTTCCGCGCTTCGGATACCGACCGCGATGCCTGCGCCGAACGCCTTGCGACGGCGCTCTCGGAGGGCCGTCTCGACCTCGACGAGTACGAGCGCCGACTGGACGAGGCCATGGGCGCCGTGGTCGTGGGTCAGTTGCGGGCGCTCACCGCAGACCTCCCGGAGCCTCCGCCCCCGACCGAGCGCGACGACACCGCACCGGTGCCCGCCGGCTCCTCCCGCTCCGCCCTGGTATCTCCGTGGAAGGACTGGGTAGACGAGTGGCGATGGTGGCTCGGCGGTGCGGTCATCATGACCGGCATCTGGGGTGTCACCAGCGTCATGGGCGGCGACCTGCTGCCGTACTGGCCGCTGGTGCCGCTGGGCATCTGGGCGGCGATCCTGGTCGCCGCAGCCATCTGGCCCGATGAGAGCTCCGGGTCGCGCAGATGAGCGTCACCACTCCGGCTGGAGGGATCGACGAGCATGGACGATCAGCACTTGCCCCCGGACCGGATGCGGGCCGCGGACTCCGACCGCGACGCCTGCGCCGAGCGCTTGGCCGTGGCCCTGCGTGAGGGCCGGCTCGACCTCGACGAGTACCAGGAGCGCCTGAACGCGGCGATCCGCGCGAAGACCATGGGCGAGCTGTGGCCGCTGACCCGCGACCTCCCGGCGCCCCCGGCGGTCCCCGAGCCCGCCGAGCCCGAAGTCCGCAACGGGCGCCTCACTCCCGAATGGCACGACCGGCTGGAGCCCTGGCGCGGGCTGGCCGCCATTTCGGTGATCCTCATCGGAATCTGGGGCGTCACGAGCGTCATCGCCGCCGAGCCGCTGCTCTTCTGGCCGATGATCCCCATCGGGTTCATGTTCCTGTTCACCCTGGCGGGCGCGATCGCCGGCACGGCGGGCGACCGGCACCGCGACGGGCACTAATCACCGTTGATCTTGTAGCTATCGCCACTGAAAATCGTTTTACATCACGATAGCTACAAGATCAACGGGGGTTGGGGTTGCCCAACAGTCTGTCAGCCCGCGGCGTGCAGCCAGCGGACCGGTGCGCCGTCGCCCGCGTAGCGGAACGGTTCGAGCTCCTCGTCCCAGACCCGCCCGGTGAGCCGGTCCAACTCGTTCACGAGGTCGACGCCCTCTTGGGCCTGGGCGCGCTCGACGGCGTTGCGCAGCCGCGACTCGGAGACCATCACCTCGCCGGCGGCGCTGGTGACGGCCGTGAAGATGCCCAGGGTCGGCGTGTAGCTGTACCGCACACCGTCGCAACCGGGAGTGGCCTCTTCGGTGACCTCGTAGCGCAGCTTCTGCCAACCGTTGAGTGCCGAGGCGATGGCACCCGAGGTGCCCGGAGTGCCCTGCCAGTTGAGTTCGGCGCGATGAGCACCGGGAGCCGCCGGCTGGGCGCTCCAGTCGAGTTTCACAGGCACGCCAACCACACCCGCGACCGCCCACTCGACGTGTGGGCACAGCGCCGCAGGCGCGGAGTGGACGTACAAGACGCCACGTGCGGACACCGAACCTCCTGATACGAACGAGTGCGCTTCCCCGACGCCCTCGTACCCGAAGAGGAGCTTGTCCGTCCTGGATTTTCCTGAGCCTATTGTGCCCCATCGGCACCATCGGCACCAGGTCCACCACGGGCGGATCCGGCGTTTTCCCCGCTTCCCCTCAGGCGAGCGGCTACTGTTGCCGTGCGCGCGAGGCGGGAGCAGTGAGTCTACTGGGGGTGCGGGTGGCTGACCAGTCCTACGCCGAGGTGTCGACGGGCGAGCTGGTGAAGCGCGCCCTGTGCGACGACGACGTGGCGTGGGAGGCGCTGGTCGACCGGTTCGCCGCACGCGTCCACGCCGTCGTGCGCAGCCACGGCCTGTCTCCGCACGACGCCCAGGACGCCGAGCAGACCGTGTGGTCCAACCTGGCGGAGCACCTCTCGCGGATCCGCGCTCCGGAGAGCGTCGGCCCCTGGTTGGCCACCGCTACCCGGCGCGAGTGCGCCAGACTCCGCAGGCTCGCCCGGCGGTCGCCGCCCTCCGATCCCGAGCGGCTGCACGCAGTGGACCACCGCAGCCCCGAGGCGGCGGCCGTCGCGGCCGAGCGCGACCGGCTGGTGCGCGGCGCCATCGCCGCGCTGGGAGAGCCCGACCGGACGGTGGCGGTTCTGGAGCTGCACGCGCCGCGGTCCCCGGCCGCCGAGGTCGCCGAGTTCGCGGGGCTGAGTCCCGCGGATGTGCCCGCCGTACGCCGCCGGGTCCGGCGCCGGCTCCAGCGGGCGCTCACGGATCAGGGCTACGGGAACGGCCGCGAGAACGGCCGCCGACGGGACGGCCGAAACGGCCGCGACGATCGGGCGGCGCCCGCGGCCCAAGAGGGCTCCGCGCCGCGCCGGTCGGGCACCGGCCGGCAGTAGGCAGCAGACCGGCACGGCCACAGGGCACCAGGAAGGTACTCCGCGCAACGGGTTCCCCCGATTGAAGGCGGGGGCTTTGCGCACCCCCGGGGTGGAGGCCCGCCGTTACCCGCACCAGCCAACACCATTGGAGGTGACCACGTTGGCTACGTTCCGCACAGGACAGAAGACCCACCAGGCCGTGCCTCCTCAGCGGCCTGCTCTGGAACCCGCCCCAGCAGACAACCCCGGGAACAGGGACGGAACGGGGGGCGGGAGCCGCCTCCCCGACCCCTCCGGGGCCGGGGAGGCGCACCGTGAGGTGCCCCAGCATGTGTTCGTGCTCGACAAGAACCGCCGGCCGTTGCAGCCGTGCCACCCGGCGCGCGCCCGCAAACTCGTGGCCAAAGGCCGGGCGGTCGTTCACCGCCACACCCCCTTCACCCTCCGACTGACCGACCGCACCGTGGAGAACTCCGAGGTCGACGGTGTCGAACTCGGCATCGACCCGGGGTCCGAGCACACCGGAATCGCGGTGCGCGCCGCCTTCGACACCCACGCCCTGTCCACCTACCAGCCCCTGGAAGTGGCCGACTACCAGCGCGGCACCCTGCACGGCTACGAGGTCCGCGAATACCTCCGGGCCAATTCGACCGGACCTGCGCCTACTGCGGCACCCACCGGGGTGCCGCTGAACCTGGACCACATCCACCCCCGCAGCCGCGGCGGCTCCGACCGGGTGTCCAGCGGGCGGACGGCTACGGATACACCACCAGAAAGGAGGGAGCGGCGCCCTCCCCGGCCTGAAGGCCGGGGTTCCCGCCGCATAACCCTAATGACCGGCAGCGACCGCGCCCCCGACAGCCCGCTCCCCGTTCAGCGCCCAGAGGGCGACGTCGGCGAGCCCGATCTCGACCGCCTCGCCGCCGAACTGGAGGCCGAGCACGGACCCGCGGGCCGGGTCGGCGCCGAGGTGCGGACGGCAGCCATGTCCGCCTATGCGGCGCGCCGCGACGACGCGGTGATGACCGAGGTCACCGACGACTCCGCGGAGGCGCCGCCCTCGGCGGTCCGCGACGCCGCCCCCGCCGACGCGCCCCGCTACCTGCGCTTCGACGCCCCCGGGGCGGCGCTGGGTCTGGAGGTTACGCCGCTCGACGACCGCCGCACCCTCGTCGGAGGGGTCGACCCGCCGGGCGCCACATCCGCTGAGGTCCGCACCCCGCGGGGCAGCGCGCTGTTCCCGGTCGACGAGCACGGCGCCTTCGTGGCCGCCGAGGTCCCGGCGGGTCCGGTCAGCCTCATACTGCACCACCCCGACGGCATTCCGGTGACCACCCCCTGGATGACCATCTGATCCGCCCCCGGAGCGACGACCCGCCCCCGAACTCCCGTCTTCGAACCCCGCCGCCGGGCACCGCGAGGGCTCGCGCCCGGGTGCCCGGACTTCGCGGGCCGTGGCGGCAGACTGCCGGCGCGGGCCGCGGCCGGGGGTTGCGGGGGGCCATCCGACACGGTTCCGGGCGCGGTCCTGCGGGGTGGTATGTCCCGGTTGACGGCGACACGGGCGGGCGGCCTATGGGGCGAATCCGACAGGACGGCTCTTCGGCCTACACGCGCGCGTAACCGGCTTAGTACTGTCTGTGGCGCCGCGCACCGGAAACGGCGGGCTGCGGCCGCGTGTCCCCCTCATCCGCTCCTCCGCACTCCCCCGCACCCACGGCGAAAGGCACTCCCCATGGCCTCTGGGCGGCTCGACGGCGCTTCCCACCCGGTGGCACTCGTAGCCCGGGACCCCGACCTCGCCAGGCGCCGGGCCGAACAGGTGCTCGACGGCGACTGCGACCCCGCAACACGCTCGGCCGCTCTGCGGATGCTGGGGGTGGCCCGCCGCGAGCTCGGCGAGCCGGCCGCCGCCGAGCGCCTGCTGCGCCAGTCGGCCGCCGTCGCCGCACGGGCGGGCGACACCGAGAGCGCGGCACACGCCCGCGCGTCCCGCCTCGGGCTGCTGGCGCTGCGCGGCAGCGGCGGCGTGGCGGCCGAGGCGCTCGTCCGGCTGAGCGCCGACACCTCTTCGGCGCGCGCCACGGTGCTCACCCACCACGGACTCGCTGCAGCTCAGCGCGGGCGCTTCGGCGCGGCTCTCGCCGGGTTCGACGCCGCCCTGGCCGCGCTGGACGGCGACACCGAGGGGGACCTGCTTCCCGGTGTGCTCAGCAACCGCGGCCTCGCGCTGATGTATGCGGGACGGCTCGACGAGGCCGCCGCCGACCTGGAGAGGGCACTCGCCGGGGCCGCCGAGGCCGGGCAGGCGTGCCTGCGGGGCGTCGCGCTGCAGAACCTCGGCTGCCTTGCTGTGCGCACCGGCGACCTCGCCCGCGCGGTCTCGTGCTTCGGTGCAGCCGAGCGGCTCGTTCCGCCGGTTCGGCGCCCCTCGGTCCGCATGGACCACGCCGATGCACTGCTCGCCGCGGGGATGCACCGCGAGGCCGGGCGGGCGCTGGGCGGCCTGGGCGACCTGGGCGCCGCCGCCGGTCTGTTCCGCGGCGGACGCGCGACCGCAGAGGCCGCCACCTCGGGGCTGCTGCGGGCCAAGGTGCTGCTGGCCCAGGGCGACACCGGCGCGGCCCGCGGCCTCGCTCGCAGGCTGCGGCGCGCCTTCCCGGCCGACTCGCTCTGGGCCGAGCTGGCCGGCCTGGTCGAATGGTCGGCACACCACAGTGCGGCGCCCGATCGGCGCTCGGCCGCACGGCGGTTCTCGCGCCCGCCTGCGGCGCGAGCGGCCCGCCGGGGCGAGCGCGGCGGCCCCGGCCGCCCGGGATCCTCGGCGCGCTCCGGAGACGGTCCCCGGCGCTCCGGGCTGCCGGAAGACGCAACCTCCGCGCACCGCCCGCGCGCCGGCCGCGAGGACGCGGGTTCCGGCGGCGGCCCGCCGCCCGCCTGGGCCGGCGCCGACTGCTCGGACACCGCCGAGACGGCGACGGCGCTGGCCCACTGCGTGCACAGCGCCCCGCTGGGCCCGGTGTCGGCGATGCTGCCCTCGGCCCGCGAGGCGGCGGCGCTGAGGACGCTCGCAGCGGGCGACCACCGCGCGGCGCGGGGGCGGCTGGGCGGCCGCGCCGGCGGTCTCCGGCCCGTCCGGCACCTGGAGCTGCTCGTGCACGCCCGCGCCCACCGGCGCGAGGTGGCCGCGGCCGGGGCGCGGGCGGCCATCCGCGAGGGCGACGCCGCCGCCGCGCTGGAGTGGGTCGAGTTCGCGTCGGCTCCGGCCGTTCCGGCGGGGCCGTGCCGCGACACCGCGTGGCTGCGCCTGCTGGAGCGCTACCGGCAAGCTCACGCCCGCGCCCGCATCGGCGAAGCGCCGATCCGGCGCGAGCTGTCCGCGCTCGCCGACGCCCTGGCCGGCGCCCAGTGGCACGCCGCCTGCATGGCCGCCGACGGCACCGGAGCGGCCGATCCCGGCGACACCGGCCTCCCGGCGGCGCACGCGCTGGAGGAGCGGCTGGCGGGACGTGCGTTCGTCCGCTACGCACGCGTGCACGGCGCCGACGCCGCGATCACCGTGGTCGACGGCCGCACACGGCTGCACCCGCTGCCGTCTGCGGGTGCCGTCGAGGACGCGGCCGCGAAGCTGGCCTACGCCGCCCGCGTGCGGGTGCTGGCTGAAGGTCGGCGCGGCCGTGCGGCGCGCGACGGCGTCGCGCCCGCCGCCGAGCGGGTCGAGCGCCTGCTGCTCGCGCCGGTCGCCGAGGCCGTCGGCGACCGGCCGCTGATCGTCGTGCCGTCCCCGGCCGCTCAGGCGCTGCCGTGGGGCATGCTGCCGAGCCTGCGGGGCCGGGAAGTCAGCGTGGTGCCGTCCGGCAGCGCGTGGCTGGCCCGCTGCGGCGGGGACGCGGACGAGCACCTCGGCGGCAGGAGCGCCGCGGTCCCCCGCGCACTGCTGGCCGCCGGCGGGGCGCCGGAGGGCGCGGTCGGCGAGGTGCGCGCACTCGCGCCGGTATATCCGGTGGCCGAGGCGCTGCGCGGCCCGGCGGTCCGGGTCGGCGCGGTGCTGCGCGGTCTGGAGCACGCCGACGTCGCCCACCTGGCCGCCCACGGTTCGGTGTCGGCGCAGTCCCCGATGCTCTCGGCTATACAGCTGGAGGACGGTCCGCTGTTCGCCTACGACGTCGAGCGCCTGTCCCGGGCGCCGCGGGTGACCGTGCTGTCGTCGTGCTGGGTCGGCGGCTCGGCCCCGGCGTGCTCCGGTGCGCCCTTGGGCATGGCCGCGGCCCTGCTCGCGATGGGCGGCCGGGTGGTGGTCGCCGGCGTGCTGCCGGTCAGCGACCACGGGATCGGACCGGCCATGCTCGCATTCCATGCGGCGCTGCGCGCGGGAGTCGCACCGGCGCGCGCCGTGGCCGACCACCTCGCCGGCGCCGGATTCGTCTGCTACGGCGCGGGATGAGGAACCCGGCGCCGGCGGGTGCTCCCGATCCCGCCCCCGCGATCCGCGCTCCCGGAATGGTCTAGCGTGCGGGTATGGACGATGCCGCACCGCCCCCCGCCGATCCGTTCTCCGGATCCGGCAACGAGCCGCGCGTGTTCACCCTCGCCGAGGCCCGCGAGCTGATGCCCGAAGTCCGGCACACCGCCGGTGAGCTGGTCACCCTGCGCGCCGACCTCGCCGAGCTCGCCTCCGACCTGCGGGGCGGCGAGTCGGCGCTGGGCGGGCGCGCCGAGATGAAGGCCGCCGAAGCGCGGCTGATGGAGCTGCAGAGCTGGTTCGTCGACAACGGCATCGAGGTCAAGGGCATCGCCCCGCTGCTGATCGACTTCCCCGCCATGCTCGACGGTGTCTCGGTGCGGCTGTGCTGGCTGGAAGGCGAGGCCGAGCTCGGCTGGTACCACCGCACCGACCTCGGTTTCGTCGCCCGCCGGCCGCTGCCCGACCAGGCCTTCCCGTTCTGACCGGTCGGCCGGTCGGCCCGGTCCGCGCGGCCGTCGGCGTGCGGGCGTACCCCGCGTCAGCGGGCGAATAGACCTCCCGCCCCGGGGATAGTGGAGGGGCATGAGCGAGAACCGCCCGGAGGAGAACGAGCCCCCGGCCGACCCGGTCAACGAGACCGCCGCGGACTGGGAGGAGGCCGGGCTGCCGGCCCAGGAGGACACGACCGAGGACCAGGCGCTGCCGGGCCGAGTGCCCGCGGCGATCGACGAGTCCGGCTCGACGGGCACAGAGAAGGAGTCGGGCGAGCCGCTCGACGAGGCGCTCGCCCGGGAGCAGCCCGACGTGCCCGGCGCCCTCGGCAGCACGGCCCGCCCGGCCGAGGCGTCCCCACCCCCGGGTCCCGAGCAGGACACGGGCGGTGTGCGCATCGTCGAGTCCGACGAAGGCGTGCGCGAGGACCGCGAGGACTCCATGGTCGCGCGCGACGCCGGCGCCGACCGCCGGGCCTACAGCGCCGAGGAGAGTGCGGTCCGCGAGGAGGACGAGTCCGAGGAGCCCCACGGGCTCCCGTAACGACCCCGGTTCCGCCCGGTGGTCGCCTGCCCGGGCGGGCGACCACCGGGGCGCCGAAGGCCTGCGCTACCAGCCGCGCGCGCGCCACTCGGGCAGGCTGGGACGCTCAGCGCCGAGGGTGGTGTCCTTGCCGTGGCCGGGGTAGACCCACGTGTCGTCGCCGAGGACACCGAACACGCGCTCCTCGACGTCGTCGATGAGGGACCGGAACGCGGCGGCGCTTGAGGTCTTGCCCACACCGCCGGGGAACACGCTGTCCCCGGTGAACAGGTGCGTACGGCCGCCGGGCTCGTCGTAGCGCAGCGCGATCGAGCCGGGGGTGTGCCCGCGCAGGTGGACGACCCGCAGCTCGGACTCGCCGACGGGGATGCGCGAGCCGTGGGCGACGGGCTCGTCCACCGAGATCGGGAGTTCGTCGGCGTCGTCGGGGTGGGCGACGGTGCGTGCGCCCGTGGTGCCGACCACCTCGGCCAGCGCACCCCAGTGGTCGGGATGGCGGTGGGTGGTGATGGCGCGGGCCAGGCCGTCCTCACCGATGAGCGATTCCAGGATGCGGTCGGCCTCGGCGGCCGCGTCGATCAGCACCGCCTCGCCGGTGCGGCGGCACCGCAGCAGGTAGGCGTTGTTGTCCATGGGCCCCACCGCCAGCTTGCTGATGGTGAGCTCCGGCAGTTCACGTACGTCGGCGGGTCCGCCGACCCGCGTATCTCCTGAGTAAGTCACGTCGTCCATTACAGCACCCAACTCGGCGATCTCTTTTCCCGGAACGCTGCACGGCCCTCGGCCGCGTCCTCGCTCGCGAAGTACTCGGCCGACAGCTCGCCCATACGGGTGAACGCGGCCGCGCGCGCGTCCGGCCCCGCCGGGCCGGTGCTGCCCAGCAGCCGCTTGGTCCGGCTCAGCGCGCTCGGCGCCGCGCTGCGGAAGCCGCCCAGCACGGCCTCGGCCTCCTGGTCGAGCTCCCCTCGGGGGACCGCCGAGGTGACCAGGCCGGCGTCGGCCGCCGCGGCGGCGCCGAACGTCTCGCCGGTGAGGAAGTAGCGGGCGAGCTGCCGGTCGTGCATGCGGGCGGCGACGGGCACCGAGATGATCGCCGGAACGACGCCGATGCGCACCTCGGTGAACGCGAAGGTGGCGTCCTCGGGGGCGATGGCGATGTCGGCCGCAGCGACCAGCCCGATTCCGCCCGCGCGGGCGGGGCCGTTGAGCTTGGCGACCACCGGCTTGGGGGCGTCCATGATCGCCGAGAACAGCTCGGGCATGCCCGGCGCGGAGACGGCCGGCGGATTCCCGGCGCGTTCGGCTGCGATCTCCTTGAGGTCGGCACCGGCGCAGAAGGCCGGACCCTCGGCGGTGAGCAGCACCGCGCGCACGGCGTCGTCGGCCATCGCGGCCGCCAGCTCGGCCGCCAGGCCGGCGCGCAGGCGGGCGGAGAGCGCGTTGCGGTTGGCCGGGGAGTCCAGGGTGATCACCGCGACGCCCCGCTCCGCTGTCCTGCGCACCGGGGGCCGTTCGCCTCCGGCGCCGCTTCCCGGGTTTCCGGACGCCGCGGCCGGGGACCCGGTCGCCGCCTCGTTCTGCTCCGCCATGTTCCGGCGGCCCCTTCCGTGTTCGCTGACCCGTGCCCACCGGCGGGTTCGCCGGTGTCTGCGGGGCCGCGGCCGTGCGGGCCGGGCCCCGGACCCGATCGGCGGCCGGTGGAGGCGCCGACGGGGGTGCGGCCCGCTGTGCGGCCGCCGCCTCAGTCCTCGCGCCCTTGCGACGCGTCGCCGCGCCGGCGGAGCTCGCGCAGAGCGCGCAGGGCGCCGTCGGCGTGGGCCTGCATGCGCACCTCGCTCCGCACGACGTGGTGGATCCGTCCGTCGGTGCCGATCACGAACGTGCTGCGGCGGGTCGGCGACAGCGCGGCCAGCGGCCCCCCGCGGCGGACGCCGTAGGCGCGCGCGACCGCGCCGCCGGGGTCGGACAGCAGCGGGTAGTCGAAACCGTTCTTTTCGGCGAAGGCCCGCTGGGTGGCGACATCGTCGGCGCTTATCCCCACGCGCTGGGCGCCGAGTTCGGCGAACTCGGCGGCGAGGTCGCGGAAACGGCAGCTTTCGGCCGTGCACCCGGCCGTCATCGCCGCAGGGTAGAAGAACAGCGCCACCGGGCCGCCCTCGGCCAGCATCCCGTGCAGCGTGCGGGTCGTGCCGTCCTGGTCATGCAGCTCGAAGTCGGGAGCGGGGGCTCCGATGTCCACAGTGTCCACGACCGCCACCTTAGACGGCGCGGCCGACTCCGCAGAAGAGGGGCACCGCGCCCCGGCTCGTCCGCCGCCCGCCCACCTAACGCGCGGTGGTGACGCGCAGCAGGGGCACGCGCAGCTCCGCGGCGGTCAGGGAGCCGTGGTGGCCGACCAGCCGGCTGATCGTACGCTCGGACTCGGGTGCGATGAGGGCGGTGTTGCCGCGGGCGAAGGCGAGGACGTCGCCGATGCGCGGCCGCACCGCTTCGTCGACGTCGCCGAAGAGGCCCTCCGCCAGCGCCTCGTCGCGGGTGAGGACCCGGGCCCGCGCGCCGAGCAGCTCGCGCCAGGCCGCGGCGACGTCGGCGGCCGCGCCCTGGCGGGTGTAGATCTGGCGCAGGCGCGGCTCGCCGGCGCGCAGGCGCACCCCCGCGTTGAATGCGGGCCCGGCCTCGATGTCGATGCGGGTGTCGTGAGCGGTGTCGACCATGCCGTGGTCGGCGGTGATGTAGAGCGCGGTGTCGGGCGGCAGCGAGTCGGCGATCTGCTCGGCGAGGCGGTCGACGTAGCCCAGGTGCAGCCGCCAGTACGGGGAGTCGACGCCGCAAAGGTGGCCGTAGGAGTCGAGGTCGGAGTGGTAGACGAAGGCCAGCACCCGGTCGTCGCCCGCCAGCGCCTCGCCGGCGCGCACGGCCAGCTCGGTGATGCTGTCGGCGCCCACGTAGCGGGAGCCGCGCGCCGAGGCGCGGCTCAGCCCGCTGCCCCGGTAGGCCTCGTCGGCGATGTAGGCGGTGCGCACACCGGCGCGTTCGGCGCGTTCGTAGGCGGTGGCGTGCGGCTGCCAGTCCTCCGGGACGACCTCGGGGTCACCCCACCGCAGCTGGTTGAGCAGGCGCTCGGTACCGGGGACGGCGACCTGGTAGCCGACGATGCCGTGGTGGCCGGGCACCAGACCGGTGCCCACAGTGGCCAGGCTGGTGGCGGTGGTGGTGGGGCACCCGGCGGCGATGGCGGCGCCGGACTCCAGAAGGGCCGCCAGGAACGGCGCGTGCACGCGGTACTCGCGCAGCTGCTCCCAGCCCATCCCGTCGACCAGCAGGACGCAGGCACGCCGCACCGGCGGCAGGCCCAGCGGATCGGCTTCTCCCGCGACGCCGAGGGATGCCAGGACCGACGTGGTCAGCGAGGCCAGCGAGGCCTCGTAGCGGGGTGTGCTGAGGTCGTCGGTGCGGACGGGCACAGGAGTTCCCTTCACTCTCACTCGTGTCGCCTGGCGGCTGCTTGCCCCGTGGTGCACGGCTCGGATCGCGCAGCGGCACGCGTGGCGGTCCGGGCCGTCCGGCCGCGCTCCCCGGTCCGCTCCGCCCGCCCGCGGATCCGGGTCCCGTCGTCCCCGTTCCGGCGCGCACGGCCGCGCCCGCACGCGGGGGCTCCTCAGGTACCGGTGGCCTCACACAGCGCGTCGGTGAAGTGGATCAGGTTGGTCACCGATTCGGCGCCGTCCGCGGTCTGGCTGACCCGGACCGTCAGCGGCTCCGCGGTGATGGCGCCGGTGTAGCCGTGGTCGAGCTCGCAGGACTCGTCGTTGCACGAGGCGGGTTCGAGGTCGACGTTGGCGATGGCTCCGGGACTGACGCCCAGGCCGATGCTCAGGACCGCCTCGCTGGGCATGGTGCCCGGCACGTAGTTCGCGGGGTCGGAGACCACCCGGGTAAGCGCCACGGACTGGATGTTGCCGAGCCGGATCGCGTCGGTGGTGGTCGACGCGTGCGGGCGGCCCCCCGTTTCAGCGGGCGGGTGCTCGTCGGTGTGGCAGACGACCAGCCGGGTCGGGGTCAGGATCACAACGGTGATGTGCCGCCGCATCTCCAGAGCGGGGTCGAAGGTGGCCTCGTGGTGGACGACGAAGGCCTCGGCCCCTTCGTCGCCGAGGGCTGTGGCGACGGCGTCGATCACCAGGGCGGGGTAGTAGCCGCTGCGCTCGACCTCCAAGCGCCAGTCGGTGGACACGGCACGCGTTTTCCTCATGGTTCCATCCTGCCTTCTTCTGAGGACGGATCGCACCCGCTCGCCCCGGCGGATCGTCGCGCGCCCGGCCGACACCCGCACGTCGGACGGCGCGCGGAAGTGGAAACCGCCGCGATTGCGGGTAGTCCCCGTGGCATGTACGCAACCGTGCCACCAGTGCCGGACCCTCCGGAGCCGGGCGGCCCGCCCCTGCCGGGGCCGCTGCCGCCCGACCCGGTCCCGGATCCTCCGGACCCGGGACCGGGCCCCGGGCCGGGACCGCTGCCGCCGGAGCCCGAACCCCAGCCCGAACCGGCCTGATCGGCCGGTACACCGGCCGACCCGGCCGCACAGGCGGGCCGGCCTTCTAGAACGTGATGTTGCGCAGCCGCCGCGGCCCGGAGTCCATTCGCCGGTCGGGCGGCTCCCGTAGCCACACACGCGCGCCCAGCACGTGGGCGCCCTCGGAGTTGACGATCACCGGGTCCAACTCGATGTGGGCGACCTCGGGGAAGGCGTCGACCAGCCGCGAGACCCGCACCAGCGTCTCCTGCAGCGCTTCGACGTTGGGCTGCTCGGCCAGGCTGGTCGCTCCGGCGGGCAGGCCGAACAGCAGCGGCGCTGCGCGCACCGCGTGCACCAGGTCCGCGGCGTCGGTGTCGGTGAGCGGGGCGAGACGGAACGCGCGGTCGTCGAGCAGCTCCGCCGTCACGTCGGCCAGTCCGAACCCCACGACCGAGCCGAACGAGGGGTTCTCGCCGGCGCGGACGACCGTGGGCACGCCCGGCACGACCATGGGCTGCACCACCAGGTCGGCGTCGGCGCCCAGCCGGTCGTTCAAGGCGGTGAACGCGCCGCTCACGTCGGTTGCCGAGCGCAGGTCGGCGCGGATGCCGGTGCCGCCGGCGCGCAGCCGCAGGTCGGGGGCGTTGGCCTTGACCACGACCGGGTAGCCCAGCTCCTCGGCGGCGCGAACGGCCTCCTGCTCGGTGGCGACCGGCATGTAGGGCACGGCGTCGATGCCGTAGCACGACAGCAGCGCGTAGGCGGTCTCGCGGTCGGCGGCGGACTCCTCGTTCTGCACGGGCTCGCTGGTGAACCAGATCGTCTGGTCCTTCTCCTGCTGCTCCTCGCCGCGCTTGCCGAGCGCCCGGTCGACGATGGAGCGGGCGCGCGCGCCGTCGATGTCGGCCAGTTCGGGGTGGCGGCCGCTCTCGCGGTTGCGCCACAGCGAGTAGCGCGTGGCGTAGGCCAGCGCCCGCACGGCGTCCTCGGGCGCGGGGTAGGAGGGGACGGAGCCGGCCGCGGTCTCGCCTCCTTCGCCGATCCGGCGCAGCTCGGCGGGCAGCCCCTGGTAGCCGAGATAGGTGGTGACGATGGGCTTGTCCGCCGCGGCGGCCTTGGCCCGCATGACCTCGGCGACGTCGTCGGAGATGGGGGTCAGGGCGGGGATGAAGACCACGACCAGGGCGTCGACGGAGTCGTCGGCCAGCACCGCGGTCAGCGCCTCGTCGAAGTCCTCGGCGGTGGCGTTGGGGCCCAGGGCCACCGGCTCGCGGGGGCGCAGACCCTGGCGCACGGAGGCGTCCTTGACCAGCAGCCCCAGGGAGTCGGAGTTGCCGACGATGCCCACCCGGGGCCCCGACGGGAGGGGCTGGTAGGCGAAGAGCTGGGCTACGTCGAACATCTGGGTGATGTCCTCCACGCGCACCACCCCCGCCTGTTCGAACAGCGAGGTGACCGCGTAGTCCGGCAGGGCGAGCGCGCCTGCGGCGTGCCCGCTGGGCACACCCTGGGACGAGCCGCCGCTGCGCACGGCCACCACGGGCTTCTGCTTGGCCAGCCGCCGCGCCAGCCGGGTGAACTTGCGGGGGTTGCCCAGCGACTCCAGGTACTGCAGCACGACCTTGGTTGCGGGGTCCTCCTGCCAGTACTGCACGAGATCGTTGCCGGAGACGTCGGCGCGGTTGCCGGCTGAGACGAACGTCGACAACCCCATGCCGCGCCCTGCGACGCTCTGCAGGATGGCCCGGCCCAGCGCGCCGGACTGGGAGAAGAACCCGATGGGCCCGCGCGGCGGCACATAGGGCGCGAGGGTGGCGTTGAGCGAGATCTCGGGGTCGGTGTTGGCGATGCCCAGGCAGTTGGGGCCGATCACCCGCATGCCGGCGGCGCGGGCGGTGCGCACGAGCTCGTCCTGGCGCTCGCGCCCCTCGGGACCGGCCTCGCCGAACCCGGAGCTGACGACCACGAGCCCGTGGACGCCCTTCTGCGCGCACTCCTCGACCACATCGACGACCGTGTCGGCGCGGACGGCAACCACCGCGAGGTCGACCGTGTCGGGGACGTCGAGGATGCTGGCGTAGGCCCGCACGCCCGCCACCGCCTTGGCCGTGGGGTGCACCGGGTACACGGGGCCCTTGAAGTCGCCGTCGAGCAGGTTGCGCAGCGCCGACTGGCCGATGGTGTGCGCGGTGCGGCTGGCGCCGATCACCGCGACCGAACCGGGGAAGAGCAGCCGGGCGATCGAGCGCGACTCCGCGCGCTGCTCGCGGGCGCGCATGACCTCTTCGGCGTCGTGGGTGGGCTCCAGGTCCAGGGTGAGGCGGATGACGCCTTCGTCGAAGGACTGCTGGGCGGTGTACCCGGCCTCGCGGAACACGTTGATCATCCGCCGGTTCTCCGGAAGCACGTCGGCGATGAACCGCCTCACGCCGCGTTCCAGGGCGGCCGCGGCGATGTGCTCCAGCAGCACGGAGGCCAGACCGCGGCCCTGGTGGCCGTCCTCGACCACGAAGGCGACCTCGGCCTCGTCCTCGGCCACCTTGTCGTAGCGCACGACCGCCACCATGACGTCGGAGATGGTGGCGATGAGCGCCACGCGGTTCTCGTAGTCGACGTTGGTGAAGCGGTCCACGTCGCGCGCGGAGAGCTTGGGGTAGGGCGCGAAGAAGCGGTAGTAGATGGTCTCCGGCGACAGGCGGCTGTGGAACGCGCGCAGCAGGTCGCCGTCATCAGGGGTGATGGGGCGCAGGTGCGCGGTGCCGCCGTCGGTGAGGACCACGTCGGCTTCCCAGTGGTTCGGGTATGACTGCACGTTTTGAGCCTATTCGAGTCGTCGGAGCCCGTGGCGGACGTCATGCCGCCCGTTCGGTCCGGGCTCGCGATCCGGTCACCACCGACGAGTTTTCGGGCAGCGGGTCCGATATCACGCAGCTCTGCCACTTCGTTACCCGACGTCTCCCCCTAACCTGTTAACGTCTGTCAGCACACAGGCTCTTCGGGCATGGTCGCGCATAGTCCCCCATTCGGGACCGCAAGGTGGTGGGCAAGGCAATGGCACGAGTGGTCGTGATCGGCGACCTCATGACCGACAGCGTCGCGCGGGCTTTCTACCCGCTCGCACGCGGAAGCGACACCCCCTCCTCGGTCCAGACCTACGGCGGCGGGTCCGGCGCCAACGTGGCGGCCTGGCTCGCGATGGAGGGCGTCGACACCACCTTCGTGGGCCGGCGCGGATCCGACATCACCGGACGCACCCGCGAGATGGAGCTGATGGGCTACGGGATCGACTCCCGGCTCGTCATGGACCCCGAGCGGCCGACCGGCACCTGCGTGGTCATGATCACCCACAAGGGCGACCGGACCATGCTCAGCGATCCGGGCGCCAACGCGCGCCTGCAGCCCGAGGACCTGCCCCGCGACGTGTTCGGCCCCGACGGCCACCTTCACATGTCCGCCTTTACGCTGATCAACCCCGACTCGCGCCGGGCTGCCCGGATGGCATTGCGGATGGCCCGCGAGACCGGGATGTCGATCTCGGTGGACGGCGGCTCGCACGCCCCGCTGGAGCGCGCCGGAGCCGAGAACTTCCTGGACTGGACCAACGGGGCGCGGCTGCTGTTCGCCAACCCCCAGCAGGCGAAGGTGCTGACCGGCCGCGAGGAGCCCGAGGCGGCCGCCAAGGTGCTGACCGCCTGGTACCCCAGCGTCGTGATCAAGCTGGGCGACGAGGGCGCCCTGTGGGCCTCCAAGACCCGCGACGACCTGGAGACCGTACCGGCCGAACCGGTGGAGCCCTCGCCGGGCTCGATCGGCGCCGGCGACGCTTTCATCGCCGGGTTCCTGCCGTCCTGGCTGGCCGGCAAGCACCCCAAGGACTCGCTCACCCGTGCGCAGGCCCTCGCCGCCCGCGCCCTCCACCAACCCGGGGCCCGCCCCGACCTGGGCGACTAGGCCGGCCCCCGGGGCTGTCAGCTCTTGGCGGCCAAGACCAGGGGGAGGACCTCCTCGGCGCCCGCGTCCTTGAGAAGGCCGGCGGCCACCGCCAGTGTCCAGCCCGTGTCGGTGTGGTCGTCGACCAGCAGGACCGGGCCGCCCAGTCGGCCGACCGCCGCCGCCACCTCCGGCGGCACGGCGAGGGCCCGGTACACCTGCGCCAACCGCTGCGCACGGTTGTGGCGGCGCGCTCCGGTGCCCGCCTCGGGCTCGGCGTAGGCGAGTGCGCCGACCGGCTCCAGGCGGCCGACCCCGCACAGCCGCTCGGCGAGGTCGGCGATCAGCCGCGGGCGGGTGAGCGACGGCAGCGCCACCACGCCGGCGGGCCGGCGCTCCCACGGCCAGGCGGCGAGCACGTCGACGACGCCCTTGAACACGTGGTCGCCCATCGGCGCGTCGGCGGTCTCGGGGTTCAGCAGCCGCCGCAGCTCGGTACCCCAGCCGATGTCGGTGAGCCGCGCCAGCGCGCGCCCCTCGGCGGGCCGCCGCTCGGCGCGGATCTTGCCGGACAGATCGACGCCGAGCGCGGCCATACCGGTGGGCCACTGCTTGCGCGGGGCAACCGCCACGCCCGGCCGGTCGAGGTGGCGGGCGGCGGCGTCGCGGTCTTCGGCGGCGACCGACGCGGCGAACGGGGAGCCCGCGCAGTTGTCGCACCGGCCGCACGGCTCGGCCCCGGGGTCGTCGAGCTGCCGGCGCAGGAACTCCATGCGGCAGGTGTCGGTGCCGATGTAGTCGAGCATCGCCTGCTGCTCGCGGCGGCGCGCGGCCGCGACCGCGGCGTAGCGCTCGGAGTCGTACTCCCACGGCCGGCCCGTGGCGGTCCACCCGCCGCGCACCCGATGCACGGCGCCGTCCACGTCGAGGACCTTGAGCATCTGCTCCAGGCGGTTGCGCCCCAGGTCGACCCGGGTCTCCAGGCGCGGGAGGGACATCGGCTCGCCCGCCTCGGCCAGCACGTCCAGAGCCTGGCGCACGGTCTCCTCGGCGGGAAACGCCATCGAGGCGAAGTAGGACCAGATCTCGCGATCCTCGCGGCCGGGCAGCAGCACCGCCTCGGCGCGCTCCAGGCCGCGCCCGGCGCGGCCGACCTGCTGATAGTAGGAGATCGGCGACTGCGGCGCTCCCAGATGCACCACGAAGCCGAGGTCGGGCTTGTCGAAGCCCATGCCCAGCGCGCTGGTGGCCACCAGCGCCTTGGTGCGGTTGGCCAGCAGGGCGTCCTCGGCGCGGCGGCGCTCCTCGGGGTCGGTCTGGCCGGTGTAGGCCCGCACGTCGTAGCCAAGTTCGGTGAGGAAGGCGGCGGTGTCCTCGGCCGCGGCGACGGTGAGGGCGTAGACGATGCCCGAGCCCGGCAGCTCGGCCAGGTGGCGGGCCAGCCAGCTCCATCGGGCGGGGGTGTCGGGCAGGTCGACCGCCGACAGGCGCAGGCTCGGCCGGTCCAGCCCGCCGCGCAGCACCAGGGTGGCGGCGCCGTCGCCGGTCTCCAGCTGCTCGGCGACGTCGCGGGTGACACGGCCGTTGGCGGTGGCGGTCGTGGCAAGCACCGGCGTCTGCGGCGGCAGACCGCGCAGCAGGGTTCGGATGCGCCGGTAGTCGGGGCGGAAGTCGTGGCCCCAGTCGGAGATGCAATGGGCCTCGTCGACGACGAGCAGGCCCGCGCCTTCCGCCAGGCGGGGCAGCGCGCGGTCGCGGAAGTCGGGGTTGTTCAGCCGCTCGGGGCTGACCAGCAGCACGTCGACCTCGCCCGCGGTGATCTCGGTGTAGACCGCCTCCCAGTCGTCCAGGTTGGCGCTGTTGACGGTCCGGGCGCGGATGCCGGCGCGCTCGGCCGCGGCGATCTGGTTGCGCATCAGAGCCAGCAGCGGGGAGACGATGACCGTGGGCCCCGCGCCGGCGGCGCGCAGCAGCGCGGTGGCGACGAAGTACACCGCCGACTTGCCCCAACCGGTGCGCTGGACGACCAGGGCGCGGTGGCGCTCCGCCACCAGGGCGCGTATGGCGCTCCACTGGTCCTCGCGCAGCCGCGCGGACTCGCCGGCGAGCGCGCGCAGGCGCTCCTCGGCGGCCTCACGCAGCGCGGCGTCGGCGGCGGGGTCCGCGACCGCCGCGGCGGGGTCGGCGGGAGGCACAGACGCGGGTTCCGCCCCGGAGGGCGCAGGGGTCACCATGGCACCCTTGCTACCAGAGTCCGGTGTCCGAACGCGGCGGCTGTGCACAGGCGTCCGCCGGGGACCGCCGCCGCTGCCCCTCAGGCACCGCCGCCGTCGCCCCTTTCGCGCGACCGCTCGACCGCGTCGGCCAGCTCGTCGGCGACGAGGTGTTCGGAGCTGATCTCGCCGCGGCTGTAGGCCACGCGGCCCAGCGTCTGCGCCAGCACCGGGACCGTGAGGAACTGGAAGAGCGCAGCCAGACCCAGCCAGGCGGCGCCCCGGACGTCGTCCAGCTGGAACGCCGCGCCCGCCAGGATCAGCACCAGGGCCACGGTGTCGGGCTTGGTGGCGGCGTGCACCCGCCCCAGCAGCGTGGGGAAGCGCACCAGGCCGAGCGTTCCGACGAACGCGAAGGCCGCTCCCAGCGGCAGCAGCACCGCGGTCGCGATGTCAGCCCCGGTCATGGGCCCTCCTCTCGGCGAAGCGGGCCGCCGTCAGGGAGCCGACGAACCCCAGCAGCGCGAAGGTGATCACCACGCCGATATAGGCGGTGTCGCCGCGCAGCGCAACCTCGACCGCGATGAAGCTGACCAGCAGCACCGATGTGGTGTTCAGGCACACGATCCGGTCCATCACCGACGGCCCGCGCACGAGCCGGTACATGGTCAGCAGCACCCCAGCCCCCAGCAGCGCGAAGGTCGCCGTGTAGGCGTAGTCCAGCATGTTCATGCCTCCCCCTCGGCGGGATCGGCCGCTTCGGCCTCCAGCATCAGCCGCTCCTCCCGCTCGAACTGCTCGATGTCGGACGACGTGCCGAACGCGCGCACGAACAGCTCCTCGGTCCGGCGGACCTGCCGGCGCAGGTTGCGCACCGACCGCTCCGAGTGGATCGGGGTGCCGTGCACGTACAGCACGCCCTCCTCGCGGTTGAGCTCGATGACCAGGCTGCCCGTGATCAGCGACAGCCCGGCGGCGGTCAGCGCAAGCAGCAGGTCGGAGTCGGTGCGCATCGGCACCTCGACGATCACGCCGCGCATGCGCTTGGGGTGCCACAGCACGTGGACGGCGACGCGCAGACTCGACGTCAGCAGGTCGGCGGCGATGTGCCAGAGCAGCAGCAGCGTGCGCAGGGGCCGGACGGTCAGCCGGACGGGCAGGTCCGGCAGCCGCGCCGCCGCGTAGCACCCCGAAGCCACGCCCGCGCCCGCCAGCACCGTTCCCGGACTCGCGTCGCCCCACAGGATCACCCACATGGCGGTCAGCCACACCACGGTGGCCATCCGCCTCAGCAGCCGCTGGGGAAGGCTGCGCGCCGCCGCGCCCGTCGGCCGCCGCCCGCTCACCGCGCCCCCTCTCCCAGCACCGCCTCGATGTAGGCGGCTCCGTTCATCAGATCGTGGGCGGCGACGAAGGCCAGCTCCGACAGCGGGCCGGCCGCCGCGGCCACGAACAGCCCGAAGGCCACCATCGCCCCCGTCGCCATCGCCATGATCCGCAGCCCGCCCAGGTGGGCGCCGCTCTTGAGGCGCACCCGGGCCTCGATCATGTCGGGCATCGGAGTGCCCCAGAAGCCGCGGACCCAGACGCGGAAGATCGCCACGATCGTCAGCAGGCTGGTGGCGACCCCCGCGGCGATCGCGGTGTAGACGAGCCAGCCGCCGGCGCCGACGCCGGCCTGGAACAGGGCGACCTTGGCCATGAAGCCGGACATCGGCGGGAGTCCGGCCAGGCTCATGGCAGGCAGGAAGAAGAACACAGCGAGCATCGGCGAGACCGTGGTCATCCCGCGCATCGACCGCAGCGAGGAGTGCCCGGCGAACTGCCGGATCAGCCCGTTGACCAGGAACAGGTTGGCCTGGACCACGATGTGGTGCACCAGGTAGATGATCACCCCCGCCATGCCGGCCACCGAGTTCAGGCCGAGGCCGAAGATCATGAACCCGATGTGGCTGACCAGCGCGAAGGACAGCAGCCGGTTGATGTCGTCCTGCACCAGCGCGCCGAGGATGCCTACGACCATGGTCGCGACCGCGATGCACAGCAGCACCGCGGAGATGTCGTCGCGGCCGAAGAGGAGGGTCTGGCTGCGGATGATCGCATAGACCGCGACCTTGGTCAGCAGGGCGGCGAAGATCGCCGAGATGCGGGTGATGGCCACCGGGTAGCTGTCGGGCAGCCAGAAGTGCATCGGTACGAGCGCGGCCTTGATGCCGAACACCACCAGGAACAGCAGCGCCAGGACCATGCGCAGCTCGGCCGGGGCGCCGCCCAGCTTCACCGCGATGTCGGCGAGGTTGACCGTGCCGGTCAGCCCGTAGACCAGGGCGATCCCGGTGAGGAACAGGATCGAGGAGGTCAGGCTGACCACGGTGTAGATCATGCTGGCGCGCACCCGCGCCCGGGTGGGCGCCTGGGTGATCAGCGCATAGCTGGCCGTCAGCATGATCTCGAAGCCGACGAAGAGGTTGAACAGGTCGCCCGCCAGGAAGCTCAGGCATACCCCGGCGGTCAGGACCAGGTAGATGGGGTGGAACACCTGCGGCATGGCGCGGCTCAGCCCGGCGGTGTCCTGGCCGATGGCGTAGAACTGCACCACCAGCAGCACCACCGCCGACACCGCCAGGAGCAGCGCCGAGAGCGGGTCGGCGACGAGGGTGATGCCCAGCGGCGCCTTCCAGCCCCCTGCCTGGCTGGTCAGGACCGTGCCGTCGGCGGCGGCGTGCAGCAGCAGCGCCGCGGCCGCTGCGACCGAGGCCAGCGCGGCCACGGCCACCCCCTGCTGGAGGCGGGGGGTACGCCGCAGGAGCAGCGTTGCGGCGGCGCCCAGCAGCGGAACCACTGCGGGTACGGCGAGGAGCACGTTCACGAGGAGTCCTCCGGTTCCGAGAGTCGCCCGATGCGGCGGTCCTCGAAGTCGGCGGGCACCTCGTCGTTGTCGTCGCCCAGCCACACCCGGTAGGCCAGCGCCAGGAGAAAGGTCGTCACGCCGAACGTGATCACGATGGCTGTCAGCGCCATAGCCTGGGGCATCGGGTCGGAGATGGGGCCCTCCTTGCCGGTCAGCAGCGGCGGCAGGGTGATCGCGCGGTCGGTGAGCATCAGCGAGAGGTTCGCCGCGTGGCCGAGGACGACGATCCCGAAGACCACGCGCATCAGGGAGCGCTGGAGCAGCAGGTAGAACCCGCTGGAGTAGAGGACGGCGACGGCGACGATGAGGATGAAGCCGGGGGCGCTCATCCGGGGTTTCCCCCCGCGCCCGCGCCCGCGCCGTCGCGGGCCTCCTCTTCCTCGGCCTCCATGCGCGCGCCCAGCGCGGCCACGACGGAGAGCACCAGCCCGACGACGATGAGGAACACCCCCGATTCGAATAGCAGGTAGCTGGCGAACTTGACCTTGCCGAAGACCGGCAGGTGTGCGGTGTAGCTGTGGACCTCCAGGACCGGGTGCCCCAGCAGCAGCGGAGCGGCCGCGGTGCCGCAGGCCAGCAGCAGCCCCAGGGCGAGCAGGCTGTTGGGAAGCATCGGCATGCCCGCACGCAGCTCGTGCCGGCCGCCGGCGATGTAGCGCAGTACGTAGGCCATGCTGGCCACCAGCCCGCCGGCGAACCCCCCGCCCGGCCGGTCGTGCCCGGAGACCAGCAGGAACACGGAGAAGGTGAGGATGGCGGGAGTCAGCAGCCGCGCGGAGACCTCCAGCATCACCGAGCGCGGTCCGAACGCCGGCCGCACACCCGTGCTCAGCCAGCGCTCCCGGGGCGCCTCCCAGTCCTCGGGCGGCGCGCCGCTGCGGTCGGAGCGCCCCCACTCCCCGTCGGCGCGCCCGGGGCTGGGCTCGGGGCGGACCGGTTCATGCTCGGTCATCGTCGCTCCCCTCGTCGTCGGCTCCCGTGCCGGTGCCGGTGCCGGTGCCGGTGTTTGAGGCCTCGTCGGCGTCCGCGGCGCCGGCCTCCCCCTCGCGTACAGGATCGTGCTCGGAGGGCTCCGTCCCGGGGGCCTCGGCGTCCGCGGCGCGGCGCCGCAGCGCGAGCGCGCCCGTGCCCGCGGGCTCGGGCCCGGCCGGTCTCACCGCACCATCGGGGCCTTCGCCCTCGTTCTCGTTCTCGTTCTCGGCCGCAGGTTCGTCGACGATCCGGTCGCGCCGGTTCAGCAGCACCAGCGACGCCACCGCGACCGCCGCCGTGGCCAGCACCACGATCTCGCCGAGGGTGTCCAGCGCGCGGAAGTCGGCCAGGATCACGTTGACGAGGTTCGTGCCGCCGGCCTTCTCGGCCAGGTCGGCGTACTCGGCGGAGACCGGGTCGGCTGTGCGCGCTGCGGTCATCAGCCAGAGCGCGAGCGCGATGAAGGTGCCCGCCGCCGCGCACAGCAGCACGGTCAGCCGCTTGCCCCAGCCGTCGGGCCGCACGCTGAAGGTGGAGGGCAGTCGGCGCAGCACGAAGACGAGGATGATCGTGGTGAGGGTCTCGACGAGCACCAGGGTCAGCGCGAGGTCGGGTGCACCGTGCAGCACGAACAGCCCGGCGATGCCGAATCCCAGCACGCTGAGCAGGATCAGTGCCGGGAAGCGCCGGTGCTCGCGCACGGTGGCCACGGCGGTGACGACGATGACCGCCGTCACCAGCAGCTCCAGCGGGCTGTCCCAGATCCGCAGGCCCTCGTCGGTGCCAGGGACGGCGATCTCGCCGGTGATCAGCCCCGCTGCCAGCCGGGCGCCGGGCAGCACCAGCAGCACGGCCAGGATGATGCCCAGGTACACCGGAAGCGAGCCGCTCTGGGTGCGCCGGGTGACGCTCAGCGCGACGCTGTAGATGCCGTGGATGAACAGGTGGTAGCCGTACTCGGCGTCGGGCCAGCGCGGCATGGCGTTCTGGATCCGGCCCACCGTCCGGCGCTTGGCGAACAGCAGCACGCCGGCGGCCACCACGGCGGCGGTCAGCAGCAGCGGCGGCGTCACCCCGTGCCATAGCGCCAGGTGGTACGGCTTCTCGCCGGTCGGCAGCGCGTGGGCGTAGCCCTGCGCGAGGGCGTCGGCTGCCGCGGGGACCGCGCCCAGGGCGAGGCTGAGGGCAGCCAGCGCCACGGGGGCGGCGATGAAGGCCGCGGAGGGCGCGTCGAAGGAGCGCTCGGAGACGGTGGGCCTGTCGCCGAACGCGCCCCAGAGGAACCGGGCGCTGTAGGCGAAGGTGAGCACCGAGGCCGCCACGAGCCCGCCCAGTTCGGCAGCCGATACGGGTGCCGGCAGGCCTGGCGCCGCTGACGGCAGGAACGCCTCCAGGGCGGCCTCCTTGGCGGTGAAGCCGATCAGCGGCGGAAGCCCGGCCATCGACGCCGCGGAAAAGCAGGCGGCGACGGCGAGCACCGGCATGCGCCGGCCCAGCCCGGTGAGGCGGCTTATGCTGCGGGTCCCGGTCTGGTGGTCGATGATCCCGACGGTGAGGAACAGCCCCGACTTGAACAGGCCGTGCGCGAGCAGGGCACCGATCATGGCGGTCCCCGCCACCTGGGTTCCCGCGCCCCCGAGCAGGGTGAGGAACCCGAGCTGGCTGACGGTGCCGTAGGCCAGCAGCAGCTTGAGGTCGTCCTGGCGCAGCGCCCGCCATCCGCCCACGATCATGGTGGCCAGTCCGATGCCGAGCACGAGCACCTGCCAGACACCGGCGTCGGCGAAGCCGGGCGCCAGGCGGGCGACCAGGTAAACGCCGCCCTTGACCATCGCCGCGGCGTGCAGGTAGGCACTGACCGGGGTGGGCGCGATCATCGCGCCCGGCAGCCAGAAGTGCATCGGCACCTGCGCGGACTTGGCGAAGGCGCCGACCAGGATCAGCACCAGCGCCGCGGTGAGCCACGGCCCGCCGTCGGGAGGGTCGGCCACCAGGGCCGAGATGCTGTAGTCGCCCGCGGCCCAGCCCAGCATGATGAACCCGATGAGCATCAGCAGCCCGGTCCCCGCAGTGGTGACCAGAGCCTGGGTGGCCGCGCGCCGCGCATGCTCCTTGCGGTCGTCGTGGCCTACCAGCAGGAACGACGTGACGGAGGTGAGCTCCCAGAAGACGTAGAGCGCGAACAGGTTGTCGGTGGTGACCAGGCCCAGCATGGAGCCCGCGAACAGCACCATCACGGCGGCGAGCCGGCCCAGGCCGCGCTCTTCCGCGTGGAAGTAGGCGGCGCAGTAGCCGAAGATGACCGCGCCGACCCCGCTCACGAGCAGGGTCATGGCCAGCGCGAGGGCGTCGACGCGGAACGCGAAGGCGATGCCGAGGGCGGGCGCCCACGCGACCGTCGCCTGCATCGGCGCACCGCCGAGGATCGCTGGGGCGTGGGCGAGCGCCCAAACCGCCGCGGCGGCGGGCGGCAGTCCGGCGAGCAGGAAGATCCGGGCACCCAGTCGGCCGGCGAGGGGCGGCAGCAGCACCGCCGCGGCGGCGTGCAGCGCGAGGATGGCAGGCAGCAGCATTGGCACGTCGTTCATCGTCGGTCGGTCCGGCGGCCCGCCGCCGGAGGGCGGCCGGGCGGTGCCGGCGGGGCGTGCGGGTCGGGCGGGGCCGCGGGAGCCGTCGGGGTACCCGGACCAATCGAGGTCTGGCGAGCGCGATGCGCTCTCGTGGGGGTCGGGCGCCCTTTCGAGGCTAGCCCCGGAATCAGTCTCCGCCTTGACTGCCCCGAGAACGGCTGTACCATGCGCCGCCTCCCATCGCCCTCCTCCGCTGCGCACGATGCGTAGCGCAGACCCGCCCCCTGCTCCTACGTGCGCCGCGGCGGGCCGGTCCCCGCGCTTCCTCCGTTGAGAGGCGTGGCTCTTCTCACGCGCAGGCGCCCCGCGGACACGCCTTCGAAACCCTCCCTGTCACTCAACGTGAGCATCGTCGCGACCACGGCGCGACCGAAACCCCAGGGGCAACCCGAATTACCGTCATTTTAACGGGACCCTAACGCGCCGCGACGGCCCCCGGCGGGCTCCCTGGTTCGCGATGGTCGGCGCAGCGGGCCAGAATTGCCGACATGGCCCGTACAACCTCTCCACCACCTCCCGAGGATCTCGCTGAGAAGATCATCGACATCGACGTCTCCGAGGAAATGCGCGGAAGCTTCCTCGAGTACGCCTACTCGGTGATCTACCAGCGCGCGCTGCCGGACGCCCGCGACGGGATGAAGCCGGTGCAGCGGCGCATCCTCTACCAGATGAACGAGATGGGCCTGCGCCCCGACCGTGCGCACGTCAAGTGCGCGCGCGTCGTCGGCGAGGTGATGGGCAAGCTGCACCCGCACGGCGACTCCGCCATCTACGACGCCATGGTGCGGATGAGCCAGCCCTTCGCGATGCGGGTTCCGCTCGTGGACGGGCACGGCAACTTCGGCTCGCTGGGCGGCGACGACGCGCCGGCCGCGATGCGCTACACCGAGGCCCGCCTGGGCCGCGCCGCCCAGCTGATGGTGACGTCGCTGGACGAGAACGTCGTCGACTTCCAGCCCAACTACGACGGCCAGGAGAGCGAACCCGACGTCCTGCCCGCCGCCTTCCCCAACCTGCTGGTCAACGGGGCCTCGGGGATCGCCGTCGGCATGGCCACCAACATGGTGCCGCACAACCTCGGCGAGGTCATCGCTGCGGCGCGCCACCTGATCTCCCATCCGGACGCCTCGCTTGAGGACCTGATGGAGTTCGTGCCGGGCCCGGACCTGCCCACCGGCGGCACCGTCGTCGGGCTCGACGGAGTCCGCGACGCCTACCGCACCGGTCGCGGCACCTTCCGGACCCGCGCGACCGTCAGCGTCGAGCGGGTCTCGCCGCGCCGCACCGGCCTGGTGATCACCGAACTGCCCTACAGCGTGGGCCCGGAGAAGGTCGTCAGCCGCATCAAGGAGCTGGTGCAGAACAAGAAGCTGCAGGGAATCAGCGACCTCAAGGACCTCACCGACCGCAACCAGGGCCTGCGGCTGGTGATCGAGCTGAAGAACGGCTTCAACCCCGAGGCGGTGCTGGAGGAGCTCTACCGGCTGACGCCGATGGAGGAGAGCTTCGGCATCAACAACGTCGCCCTGGTCGACGGCCAGCCGCGCACACTGGGGCTGCGCGACCTGCTCCAGGTCTTCGTCGACCACCGCCTCGACGTCGTCCGGCGCCGCTGCGAGCACCGGCGCTCCAAGCGCGAGGAGCGGCTGCACCTGGTCGCGGGCCTGCTCGTCGCACTGCTCAACATCGACGAGGTCATCGCGCTGATCCGCGACTCCGAGGACACCGCGCAGGCCCGCCAGCGGCTGATGACCACCTTCGAGCTGTCCGAGACCCAGGCGCGCTACATCCTCGACACGCCGCTGCGCCGCCTGACCAAGTTCGACCGGCTGGAGCTGGAGACCGAGCGCGACCAGCTCACCAAGGACATCGAAGAGCTGACCGCGATCCTGGACTCCGACTCCAAGCTGCGTCGCCTGGTCTCCAAGGAGCTGGGCGAGGTCGCCAAGGACTACGCCACCGAGCGGCGCACGGTGCTGCAGGAGAGCACCGGTGAGACGCGCAGCGCCTCCATCCCCCTGGAGATGGCCGACCAGCCCTGCCACGTGCTGCTCAGCGCCACCGGTCTGCTCGGGCGCAGCGCCGGACCGCGGTTGCCGCCGATGCATGAGGGCCTGCGCACCAAGCACGACGCGATCGCGGCGTCGGTGCCCACCACCTCCCGCGCCGACGTCGGGCTGCTCACCGACCAGGGCCGTGCCCTCAGGGTTCCGGTGGTGGAGCTGCCCGAACTGCCCGACGACGCGGCCGAGTCGCCGCCGCAGGCCCACGGGCTGACCGTCGAGGAGTTCGTCTCGCTGGAGGAGGGCGAGCGCGTGGTCTCGGTCGCCGCCCTGGACGACGACGGGCCCGGCATCGCCGTCGGCACCGAGCAGGGCGTGGTCAAGCGGGTGACGTCGGAGTCTCCGCCCAACAAGGACGACTTCGAGATCATCAACCTGCGCGAGGGGGACCGGGTCATCGGCGCCTCCCAGTTGGCGACCGGCGAGGAGGACCTCGTCTTCATCACCACCGAAGGGCAGCTGCTGCGCTTCTCCGCCGACGCCGTCCGCCCGCAGGGCCGACCTGCCGGGGGGGTGGCCGGTGTCCGGCTGCCCGAGGGGGCTCGGGCACTATGGTTCGGTGCGGTCGCGCTGCCCGAGGACAGCGTCGTGCTCACCGTCGCCGGCAGCACCGACGAACTGCCGGGCACCGGCGGTGGCGCGGCCAAGGTCACCCCGTTCGAGACCTTCCCCACCAAGGGGCGGGCCACCGGAGGGGTGCGCTGCCAGCGGTTCCTCAAGGGCGAGGACCGGTTGGTGCTGGCCTGGATCGGGCGGGCTCCGGCCCGCGCGAGCAGGGCCGACGGCGGCCCGGTCCGGCTGCCCGACCTCGACGAGCGCCGCGACGGCTCCGGCGAGCCGCTGCCGCGCGCCATCGCCGTGGTCGGTACGGGCCGCACCGACCTCGGGCTCGCCGCCTCCGCAGGCGGCGACTGACATCCATAAGAGCATCCGCATCCCCCGGTGCCCCGCCGCACCGGGTCGACAGTCCTACGATGTCCGCGGCACGACCGCGGGGACGGACTGCGCACACGTGCGCACCGCTCCGCGGCCACGCCCCTGCGGCGGTGCGAGCACACCGCCCGCGGGATCCGTCCGAACGGGGAGCAACGCGTGAACAGCGCCTTCGACGATCTCTTCACCGCCAACGACGCCTACGCCGCCGACTTCCGGTTGAGCGGCCTGGCCCCGGTGGCGGCTCGCGGCCTGGCCCTGGTGACCTGCATGGACTCGCGGATCGAGCCGCTGCAGCCGCTGGGGCTGCAGCCCGGCGACGCCAAGATCCTGCGTAACGCCGGAGCCCGGGTCACCGACGACACCCTGCGCACGCTGGTGCTCGCCGCCTACCTGCTGGAGGTCGACCGGGTCCTGGTCATGCCGCACACGCGGTGCAAGATGGCGTCGGTCTCCGGCGACGGCGAGGTGCACGACCTCATCGAGAGTCGGCACGGCGTCGACACGCGCAGCCTGGAGTTCCGCACCGACAACGACCAGATCGGCGCGCTGCGCCACGATCTGGAGCGCATCCGCCACCATCCGCTGCTGCCGCGCGGCCTTTCGGTGGCCGGGGCGGTCTACGACGTCGACACCGGGCGGATCGAGCCGCACGACGTGTAAGTCCGACCGCGCCGATGCGGCGCCGGGCCGAGGTGTGAAGGGCGCCGTCTAAGGGAATAGGTCATTCCGCTTCGGGGTTGTGCATGCCGACGAAGGGAGTGCCTGGTGAAGGAGACGACCTACGAGACGTTCAACCGCGGCAGACTGTACTTCGACCTGGGCGACTACATCGAGGCCGCCCGCATCCTGAAGGCCATCGCCGACGACGAGCCGGGCAGCCGCTCCATCCTGGAGCTGCTGGGCCGCTCCTACTTCCACTCCGCCCAGCTCGCCAGAGCCGAGGAGACCTTCCGGCGCATCATCGAGCTCGACCCCTGCGACAGCTGGGCCCACATCGCTCTGGCGCGCTCCCTGGAGCGCCAGAGCCGCGACGAGGAGGCCGCCCCCTACCGGCGGATGCACGCAGCCATGTCCGGCGGTTCGCTGGACTGACCGGACACCGCGCACCCGCCCCGAGCACCGGGTGGCGCAATGCGCATCGAAGGGCTCTCCGCCTGTACGGAGAGCCCTTCGGCACGCTCGTCTGCGGGCCGGGCGGTAGGGTCGGGCGCATGACCCTACCCGCCGACGGCCCGGACGACCCCTGCGTGGAGCGCTCGTCGCGGCGCACCCGAGCCTGGGTGGACGAGGCGGTGCGCAAGGTGGTCGCCGACGCCAACCGCTCCGCCGACACCCACATGCACGTGTTCCCGCTGCCGCCCGAGTGGGGCATCGACCTCTACCTGAAGGACGAGTCGGTCCACCCCACCGGCAGCCTCAAGCACCGGCTGGCGCGGTCGCTGTTCCTCTACGCCCTGGCCAACGGCTGGATCGGCGAGAACACCACGATCGTCGAGGCCAGCTCGGGGTCCACGGCCGTTTCCGAGGCCTACTTCGCCCGCCTGATCGGTCTGGATTTCGTCACGGTGGTACCGCGCACGACCAGTCCGGAGAAGATCGCGCTGATCGAGCGCTACGGGGGGCGCTGCCACTACGTCGACGTCCCGATCGAGATGTACAGCGAGGCCGAGCGGCTGGCCGCCGAGGCCGGCGGCCACTACATGGACCAGTTCACCTACGCCGAGCGTGCCACGGACTGGCGAGGCAACAACAACATCGCCGAGTCGATCTTCGAGCAGCTGGCCATGGAGCGCCACCCCGTTCCGGAGTGGGTCGTCGTGGGCTCCGGGACCGGCGGGACCTCGGCCACCATCGGACGCTACCTGCGCTACCGCAGGCACCACACCCGTCTGGCGGTCGTCGACCCGGAGAACTCCGCGTTCTTCCCCGGCTGGGTAACCGGAGCCTCCGACTACTCCACCGGCATGCCCTCGCGCATCGAGGGCATCGGCCGGCCGCGGATCGAGCCCAGCTTCGTGCCCTCGGTCATCGATCTGATGGTGCCGGTGCCCGACGCCGCCAGCATCGCGGCCATGCGCCACCTCAACGCGGTCACCGGACTGAGCGCGGGCGGCTCGACCGGCACCAACATGTGGGGCGTGTGGCACCTGGTCGCCCGCATGCTGCGCGAGGGGAGCCGCGGCAGCGTCGTCACCCTGATCTGCGACGGCGGCGAACGCTACCGGCACACCTACTACGACGACGCCTGGGTGGCCGAGGCCGGACTGGACCCGGCGGCCTGCACTGCGGCGATCGAGCGCTTCCTGGCCTCCGGCCGGTGGGAACCTCCCGCGTAGGCCTGCGGCCGGACCCCGGCCCCACCCTCCCGGGCGCCGCGTCCCCCTCCGCCGACCTCCGTCGATCTTGTAGCCATCGTCACTGGCAATCGCTTTCCTTCACGATAGCTACAAGATCGACGGGGATGGGCCCGGGGCGCGGGACCTCGGCTCAGGTGTCGATGCGGCTGGTGTCGAGCTCCTGGGCGCTCTGGGAGAGGAACTCCCGGCGCGGGGCGACCTGGTTGCCCATCAGCAGGTCGAAGACCTTCGCGGCCTCCTCGGCGTGCTCGACGCGGATGCGGCGCAGCGTGCGGTGGCGGGGGTCCATCGTGGTCTCGGCCAGCTGGTCGGCGTCCATCTCGCCCAGGCCCTTGTAGCGCTGGACCGGCTCCTTCCAGCTCAGCCCCTTCTTCTCCAGCTCCAGCAGCCGCCGCTGCAGCTCGGCGTCGGTGTAGGTGTAGATGTAGCGGTCCTCCGGCTTGGCGCCGCGCTTCTTGCGCACGTTGGTGAGCTCGATGCGGTGCAGCGGGGGGACGGCGGCGTAGACGCGGCCGGCGTCGAGCATGGGGCGCATGTAGCGGTAGAACAGCGTCAGCAGCAGGCAGCGGATGTGCGCGCCGTCGACGTCGGCGTCGGCCATGAGGATGACGCGGCCGTAGCGGGCGGCGTCGATGTCGAACGTCCGCCCCGACCCGGCGCCGATGACCTGCAGGATCGCCGCACATTCGGCGTTTTTCAGCATGTCGGAGACCGAGGACTTCTGCACGTTGAGGATCTTGCCCCGGATGGGCAGCAGCGCCTGGAACTCCGAGTCGCGCGCGAGCTTGGCCGTGCCCAGCGCGGAGTCGCCCTCGACGATGAACAGCTCGCTGCGGTCCAGACCCTCGCTGCGGCAGTCGACCAGCTTGGCCGGCAGCGCCGAGCTCTCCAGCGCGTTCTTGCGCCGCTGGGTCTCGCGCTGCTGGCGGGCGGCCAGGCGCGCTTTGGCGGCGTTGACGGCCTTGTCCAGCACGGCTCGCGCTTGCTGCTTCTCGCCGCGGCGGGTGCTGGCCAGGAACGTGCGCAGCTCCTTGCCGATGACCTGGGAGACGATGCGCGAGGCCGCCGAGGTGCCCAGGATCTCCTTGGTCTGCCCCTCGAACTGCGGCTCGGGCAGCCGCACGGTGACCACGGCGGTCAGCCCTTCGAGGACGTCCTCCTTGGTGACCGGGTCGTCCTTGTCCTTGAGCAGCTTGCTGGCGCGCAGCTGGTCGTTGACCACCCGCACCAGTGCCCGCTCGAAGCCGGTCATGTGCGTGCCGCCCTTGGGGGTGGCGATGACGTTGACGAAGGAGCGCACGGTGCTCTCGTAGCCGGTGCCCCAGCGCATCGCCACGTCGACCTCCAGGTGACGGTCGACGTCGGTGGGGGTCATGTGGCCCTGCTCGTCGAGCACGGGGACGGTCTCGGTGAAGTGCCCCGAGCCCTGGATCCGCAAGACGTCGTTGACGGCCTCGTCGGGGGCCAGGTAGGTGCAGAACTCCCCGATGCCGCCGTCGAAGCGGAACTCCTCCTCGTAGGTGCCCTCCTCGGGAAAGCGCTCGTCGCGCACCGCGATGGTCAGACCCGGGATGAGGAACGCGGTCTGGCGTGCGCGGTCCAGCAGGGACTCGCGGGTGATGTCGGCGTCCTTGAGGAAGATCTGGCGGTCGGCCCAGAACCTGATGCGCGTGCCGGTGACCTTCTTGGCGACCCGGCGCACCTCGTCCAGGCCCGATCCCGGGGCGAACGGGGAGTCGGGGCCGTCACCCTCGAAGCGGCCCGGGATGCCTCTGCGGAAGCTCATCGCGTGCGTGTGGCCCTGCCGGTCGATCTCGACGTCCAGCCGGCCCGAGAGCGCGTTGACCACGGAGGCGCCGACGCCGTGCAGGCCGCCGGAGGCGGTGTAGGAGCCGGAGCCGAACTTTCCGCCGGCGTGCAGCTTGGTCATGACCAGCTCCACGCCCGAGAGGCCCGAGCGGGGCTCGACGTCAACGGGGATGCCCCGCCCGTTGTCGCGGACCTCGACCGAGCCGTCGCCGTAGAGCACGACGTCGATGCGGGTGCAGTAGCCGCCCAGCGCCTCGTCGACGGAGTTGTCGATGATCTCCCACATGCAGTGGGTGAGACCGCGGCCGTCCGTGGACCCGATGTACATGCCCGGGCGCTTGCGGACCGCCTCGAGTCCTTCCAGGACCGAAAGGTGCCGCGCGGAGTAGTCTTCGGGCTCGTCGACGGCTGCGGTTAGGGCGGTCACGTGGGACTCTCCTGCGTTGGGCGGACAGGGCCGGCGCACGCGGCGCGCGGGCGTGCGCTGGACGTTAGCGGACAGGGGGCGGGTGCGTCGCCGCTAGCTTGACGCACCGGTGTGACAGGTATGCGGCGCCGTCGCGCGCGCCGCGCGGTCGGCCCCGGCTCGCCGGGAGCGGCCGCAGGGCCGCAGGCGACACCGGGCGGACCCGCTCCGTCGCGGCGTGACCGCGCAGTCGGCGTGCGGTTCACCCGACCGCAGCGGGACGGCCGCCTGATCATCACGTGCACACCACGCGCGAGATTACCACCTCGGTTTCCGCTGGCTTCGCCGCCTCACCGGCGTTCCGGCCCGGCGAGGGCCGCGGCCGGGCGCCGCGAACGGCCGCGGTCCGCTCGCGGGGCACCCGCTTCGCGTTCGTATTCCGAACACTCGCGCAGGGGATAGGCAGGGGGCTGCGTTTACCCCGGCCCCGGTAAGGCAAGAGGGAGCCTGCCGCGAGTAGGGTGACGCCCATCACCATCGACCATCATGCAGGGACCCGCTGACGCCGTCCCGAACGGCGCGAACGCCCGGAACACACCGGAATCCGGCCCTATCCTCCGACGCCGTAGCGGGGCGATTCCGCTGACGGCGTACAAAGGGGCTGGTTGGGAAGCTCTTGGTCCGGTTAGATGTTGTGCAGAGTGACTAGCGCCGAGTATTGAGGAAGGCGAAGTGACTGGAACCCTTGCCCCCACCCAGCCGCTGACGGCTGCTGACCGTTGCGACCGTTGTGGTGCGCAGGCGTACGTCCGAGTGGTTCTCAACTCCGGTGGCGAACTGCTGTTCTGCGCGCATCACATGCGTGAGCATGACGATTCGATCCGCAAGATCGCCGCTGAGATCCAGGACGAGACCAGCCGACTGCAGGAGTCGCCGGACACGTCCGCCGATGAGGAGCGTTAGGTCATCACAGGCGTGCGGCGGCGGTCCTCCTCCGGGAGGGCCGCCGCCGATCTCGTTTCCGGGGTGTGTTCGCCGCCGCAGCGGCTCGGCGGGGCGGGACCCGGGCGCTCCGGAACGGGAATCCACCGCGCACAGAGCGGTCCGCGCGGCCGATTGCGGCCGTCGCGGCGCTCACCCCGTCCGCGTCGTTGGGCCGTACGGCTCCGCGGTACCGACCCGGTAGCCGTACGCGCACTCCACGGCGAAGCCCGCCCGCTCGTAGACGCGCAGTGCCACCGGGTTGTCCTGTTCCACCAGCAGGTAAGCGTGCTCGGCGCCCTCGGCCCCGGCCCACTCCAGCAGCGACTCCAGCACCGCACCGGCCAGCCCGCGGCCGCGATCAGCGGGGCGCGTGGCCATGGCGTAGACGCCGGCCCATCGCCCGTTCAGCACCGCACACCCGCGCGCGGCGCCCGACGGGTCCCGCCCGTAGCCGACCGCGGGCGCCCGGTCGAGGATGCGGTGCAGCGCGGGGACGTGCTCCGGTGAACGCCCGGACTCACCCCACAGCGCCCGCCACGCGTCGTCGGGCCGCGACGTGACGGTGACGTCGGCCCGGTGCGGCTCGGGCGGGCGCTCGACCAGGTCGCGCACCATCACCTGCGCGGCGCGCTGCACGCCGTAGCCGCGCAGTGCGAGGCGACCGTCGGCTTCGCCGTCGCCCGGCCAGATCTGCACGCAGGGCGCCGATCCGCGTTCGCGGTAGAACTCCTCGACGGCCCCGATCGGGGCGCCGGGCTCCAGGCACACCGCCGAGTTCGCCCGCCGGGTCACCCCGTCGCTCCAGGCCAGCCGCCACCCCGCACGCAGCTCGACCTCGGCCGCGGGCCAGTCCTCGGCCACCCGCTGCGCCCACCACGCCCCTGACCGCACCCCTCACCCCCTGATCACGCACGCCTGCGGCCCGCTGAGCGTCCAACCTAGGGCGTGCCGGTGCGGCGGACCACCGGAAGACCCGGGTGAGGGTCGGCACATCGACGCATCGACATACATCGGACGGCACATCTGTACGCAAAGCGGACTGCCGTGCGCCTGACGGCCAGTGCGACGCCCCTATCCTTGTGCCTTTGCGCCGTTGCCGGTCGCAGTCGATCCGACCCGGCGCAGGCCGAGTCCCGCAGCCGACGAGTTGGAAGTTCCCCATGCTGATCCTGCTGCCCCCGTCCGAGGGGAAGGCCGTGCACGGAGACGGCCCGCCGGTCGACACGGGGGCGCTGGCGCTGCCCGAGGCCGCGGAGCATCGCGACGAGGTGCGGGCCCGGTTGCAGGAGCTGTGCCGCGGGCCCGAGGAAGCGGCCCGGGAGGTGCTCGGGCTCTCGGCCGCCCAGGGCGAGGCCGTGCGGCGCAACCGGGCGCTGGCCGAGGCGCCGACCCTGCGCGCCGCCGACCTCTACACCGGCGTGCTCTACGACCGGCTGGCCCTGCCGGACCTGATGGCGTCGGCGGCCGCCGACCGCACCGCCGCCTCCGTACTGGTCTTCTCGGGCCTGTGGGGCGTGCTGGCCCCCGGTGACCGGGTTCCGCCGTACCGGCTGTCGATGGACGTGCGGCTGCCCGGCGTCGGCCCGCTGGGGGCGTTCTGGCGCGCCCGGCTGAGCGACCTGCTCGACAAGCGGGCCGACGGCAGCCTGGTCGTGGACTGCCGGTCCTCGACCTACGCCGCCGCATGGCGGCCCGGCGGCGCGACCGCCGAGCGCACGGTGTCCGTGCGGGTGCTGCGCGAGACCGGCAGCGGCGCGTCGGCCAAGCGCAGCGTCGTCAGCCACATGGCCAAGGCCGCGCGCGGCGCTGTCGCGCACAGCCTGCTTGCCGAGGACGTCCGCGCGAACGCCCCCGACGAGGTCGCCGCGGCGCTGAACGACATCGGCTACACAACCGAGCTGCACGGCCCCGAGCGCGGCAACAGCAACTGGCGGCTGGACGTGATCGAGCGGGCCTGAGGCCCGGACCGGGAGTGCGGGCCCCGGCGCTCCGCGCCGACGGGCCTCGGCAGGCCCGGACCCGGCGCCGAGCTGCACGGCCAGAGGTCTACACCATATGGTAACAAACAGGTCTCGGCGCTTTATCTCGGCCATACACGGCCCTCGGCATGATTGCCGGTGTCGGATGAGAAAGCAGTGCGTAAGCGGGCGCACGGCCACGGCGGCCCCCGAGACGTCGCCACGCATTACGGGGGCGGGTCGCACGTCGGCACCGCGAGCGCGATTCCGGGCCGGCTCCGTTGGTCAGGGGGTCGGCCCGGACGGCATCACGAAAGCGGCGCACTCCCACGGACCGCATGGAAAATGGACGACGCGACACGACGCCGACCGACGGCGCAGGCAGGACCGGGCCGCAGAACCTGCGGGTGCGCGGCGCGAACTGCGGCGCTGCGCGCGCCCGCGGGCGCACCGGTGCCGGGGCTCCGGTGGGCGTGTCCGGTCCCGCCTGTCCGCCGTAGCCGGTCAACCGCCGGGCACAGGGGCGGCGCAGGCTGCTCGGGCGGTTCAGTCCAGGTAGTCGCGCAGCACCTGGGACCGCGACGGGTGCCGCAGCTTCGACATGGTCTTACTCTCTATCTGCCGAATGCGCTCGCGCGTGACGCCGTAGACCTTCCCGATCTCGTCGAGGGTCTTGGGCTGGCCGTCGGTGAGCCCGAACCGCATCGAGACCACGCCCGCCTCGCGCTCCGAGAGCGTGTCGAGCACCGAGTGCAACTGCTCCTGCAGCAGCGTGAAGCTGACGGCCTCGCCGGGCTGGATCGCCTCGGAGTCTTCGATGAGGTCACCGAACTCGGAGTCGCCCTCCTCACCCAGCGGGGTGTGCAGCGAAATCGGCTCCCGGCCGTACTTCTGGACCTCGACGACCTTCTCGGGGGTCATGTCGAGCTCCTTGGCCAGCTCCTCGGGCGTGGGCTCGCGGCCCAGGTCCTGCAGCATCTGCCGCTGCACCCGCGCCAGCTTGTTGATGACCTCGACCATGTGCACCGGGATGCGGATGGTGCGCGCCTGGTCGGCCATCGCGCGGGTGATCGCCTGGCGGATCCACCACGTGGCGTAGGTCGAGAACTTGAAGCCCTTGGTGTAGTCGAACTTCTCGACCGCGCGGATCAGACCGAGATTGCCCTCCTGGATCAGGTCCAGGAACAGCATGCCGCGACCGGTGTAGCGCTTGGCCAGCGACACCACCAGGCGGAGGTTGGCTTCGAGCAGGTGCTTCTTGGCGCGTCCGCCGTCCTCGGCGATCCACTCCAGCTCGTCGCGGAACTCGCGGGTCAGCGAGTCACCGTCGTCGGCCAGCTTCTCCTCGGCGAACAGGCCGGCCTCGATGCGCTTGGCGAGTTCGACCTCCTGCTCGGCGTTGAGGAGTGCGACATTCCCTATCTGCTTCAGGTAGTCCTTGACCGGGTCCGCGGTGGCACCGGCGGCGACGACCTGCGCGGCGGGGGCGTCATCGTCATCGTCGTAGAGGACGAAGGCCTCGTCCTCGGAGGTGTTGGCCGCGGCCTTCTCCGGGATGCCAACGGACTCGGGCTTGACACCCGAACCGGCGACCGGCCCCTCGGCGGGCGCGAGGTGGTCGTCGGTGTCCTCGACGAGCTCCAGCTCGACGCCGGTGTCCTCGAACTCCTCGTCCGTCGACTCCAGCTCCAGCTCCTGGTCCTCGGCGACCTCCAGCCCGGCGTCCTCGCCCTGGTCGTCCTTCGCACCGGCCTGAGCGGGCCCGGCGGCGGGAGCGGCCGCGGCGCCCTCGGCCTTGGAGTCGGCCTTGGAGTCGGTCTTGGCCTTCTTGGCCGCCGAGGTGGACTTGGCGGACTTGGCGGCGCTCTTGCGGGCCGGCTTGGCGGACGGCTCGGCGCTCGCCTCGGTGTCCTGCTCCCGGTCGGCCTCCTGGACCGGGGCCGCCGCGGCGCGCTTCTTCGGCGCGGTGGCGGTGGCCGCGGGCGAGGCGGAGTCGACGACCGCCGTGACGGTGTCGGTCTGCTCTTGGGCGGCGGCGGCGCGCTTGGCGGCCTTGGGGGCGGGCTCCGCGGGCTTCTTGGCGGTGTCGCGCTTGCGCCGCGACGCGGACTTGCGGCGCGACGGCGCGGACTCCTCGGCCCCCACGACCAGGGTCACGCCCTCTTTGGTCAGGCTGCGAAGGACCGCCTGGGCCTGCGACATCGGGATGTCGGCCTCTTCGAAGGCACGGCGCACGTCCTCGGGCTCAAGGTACCCCTGGGACCGCCCACGCTCGATCAACTGCTGGATGACGGGCTCGTGCAGCGAGTCCGGCTGCTTAGAGCGGGTCGAACTGGCAGGTGACACAAACACCTCTCGAACGGACGTGTGGCGAGATTGCTGGACCCGGCGGCCCTATGGCCGCGAGGGGAGAGCCCCGCCCTCTCCTCGCTCTTGCCCGGGATCATCCCCGCCTGGCCGACGGGGACACCGACTTCTTTCAGCGTATGCGCCCTCTCTAGCGATTGGGCACATCCGCCCAGTAGGATTTTCCCGCTCTGTGCGCGGGCCCAACCCCACCGTCGGGTCCTCGAACCCACCCCCCGCCGGAGCGGGGCTGATGGCTCCTCCACCTTAGGCAAAGTGTCGGACTTCTTCGTACGGTCTCCTACTCCGGTGCGCTGTCCATCACCGGTAGGTGGACGGCGAGCAGCGTGACGTCGTCGTCCTGCTCATACCCCGCGAGCATGCCCTCAACAAGGTACTGGAGCATGTGCTGTGGATCGCCCACCACCTCCGGCCGCGCCTGAGAAGCTACGGTGACCAGTTCGTCGAGACCGGAGGCGACCGCGCGCTTTCGGTTCTCAACAAGTCCATCGGAATAGAGCACCACGGTGTTACCGGGTTGGACGAAAAACTTGTGGTGGCCCCGCTCGGAGCTGACGCCCAGCGGGGTGTCGGGGGCGGTCTCCAGCAGCCAGGGGCCCGCGTTCTCGGTGACCACCAGGGGCGGCAGGTGCCCGGCGTTGCTCAGGTCGATCTGCCCGGTCTCGGGGTCGAGCACGAAATAGACGAGCGTGGTGACCTGGTCGACGGCCTCGGTGGCGTCGAACATCCGGTCCAGGCCGGTGAGGACGTCGGCCGGCTCGGGCATGCTGAACGCCAGGGCGCGCAGCGCGTTGCGCACCCGGCTCATGCCGGTGGCGGCCTTGATGCCCTTGCCCATCACGTCGCCGAGGACCCCCGCGATGCGGCCGTCGGGCAGCGGGAACGCGTCGTACCAGTCGCCGCCGACCTGCACGTGCTGGGTGCCCGAACGGTAGAACGCCTGCATCCGGATGCCCTTGACCTTGGGCAGGTCCTCGGGCAGCAGGCTGGCCTGCAGCGCCTCGGCCGTGCGGTGCTCGCGCTCGAAGAGCTTGGCCCGCTCCAGGGCGAGCGCGCACTGGCCGGCCAGGGCTTCCAGGAACACCTTCTCCTCGTCGGAGATGTCGCGGGCGCTGGCGAAGGTGAAGCGCAGCGCGCCGATGGGCTGCCCGGCGCTCAGCAGCGGCAGGGCGACCCAGGCGCGCTCGTCGTCGGTGCTCGGGGACTCCGGTGCCTCGGGCCCGTCCGCCTCCTCCAGCAGCGCCCGCATCTCGGCCGGGTTGCCGGCGATGAAGGGGCGGCGCTCGCGGACCGCGAACTCCATGGTCGCCGGGCACCCCGCGGCGGCGGGGCGCGCGCCGGAGCGGGCTCCCTGCTCGTCGCTGAGCATGTGCAGCCGCAGGTCGTCGCGGTCCAGCTCGCCCAGCGCGGTGCAGTCGGCGCCCACGGCCGACTGCCCGATCTCCGTCATGGCCTGGACGACCTCGCCCACCGTCAGTGCCTCGGCGAGGTCGGCCGTGGCCTTCTGCAGCCGCACGGTGCGCAGCGCGGCCTCGCCCAGCTGCTGGGTGAGACGCTGGCGCATGTCGTCGGCTTCGTGCTGGGTGGTGATATCGCTGTGCGCGCCCACCCACTCCATCAGCGAGCCGCCGCGCATGATGGGCACGGCCCGGGAGCGGTAGTAGCGGAAGTCGCCGGACTGCGTACGCACCCGGAAGATCTCGTCGAAGGTGGCGCGGTCGGCGACGGCGTCGTTCCAGGCGCGCTCGACCTGGTCGCGGTCGTCGGGGTGGGCGGCGTCCAGCCAGCCCAGGCCCAGGTACTGCTCGGCGGTCTGGCCGGTGATGGTGCGCCACTCCGGGCAGTCCTCGCGCACGTCACCGCCGGCGTCGGCGGTCCACACGACCTGATTGGTCGCGGTGAGCAGCGACCGGTAGCGCTCCTCGGTGCGCCCCAGCGCCACCTCGGCCCGGTAGCGGTCGGACAGGTCGACGGCGATCATCGCAACCCCGTCGGCCTCGCCCTCTCCGCGGGCCGGGAACCAGGACAGCGACCACTGGCGCCGCTCGCCGGACTCGTCGGGCTCGCCGACGGCGAGGCGGTGGTCGCTGTCGACCGCCTCGGCTCCCGCCAGAACTTCGGCGATCGCCGCCTCGTGGGCGGCGGCGTCGTCAGGCGAGGCCAGCACGTCAGAGGGGGTGCGGCCGCGGCACGCGGGCTCCTCCAGGCCGTAGATGGCGGCCAGGGTCCGGTTCATCCGCTGGAACCTGCCCGCCCGGTCGAAGAAGGCGAACCCGATAGGGGCCTCCCTGAGCAGCGTGTCCAGCAGGGCGGAGTCGACGGGGCCCAGTCCGGACATGCGAGGGGGCGGGACGGACGTCTCGGTGCTCAACAATGACACCTCCGGGGTCCTTTCCCCCGTTCGAGGGGACTCGCCTGGGCGAGCGCCAGAAGCTTAACCAAAGCGGGCGGGCACCTGTGGAGGCGGAGGCCGCTTCGTCCACGGCTCGCCGGTGGCCGCGCCGATCACTCCCTATCGTCCATGACGCACCGGCGACGTGCGATCCCTGACACGAAATCCCGCAAGGGGGCGAGCCGGGTCCGTCACCGCATCAGCATAGGCCACAACCGCATCGACTCGCCGAGACGGGGACAACGGAAAGTCAGCGGCCATAGCGGATGGTAGATAATACGCCTCGATGCCTACCCTAGGCTGCTCTCCGTCGTTTCGGACAGCCTTTTCCTAATGCAGTGTGGTTTGCGCAGGATAAAGCTGGAAAGTCTGCTTACTCAGGACACGCCCCCTGTCCGAAAACCAGGACCGCAACCGGACGGAGCACGGCCGCTGCTCAGCGGCGGCCGTGTCGGCAAGGGCTCACCCGCGGCGTCTCAGCGGCGCGCAAAACCTCGTTAAGGCCGTCCGTTGCAGGGGTTGACACCCCGCCATAACGAAGTGAAATGGATTGTGGTCGACGAGTCGACGACCAGGCCAAGCATGCGAGGGGGCGTGAGCGAGGATGCTGCAAACGTATCCAGTGGGTGATCTGCAACGTATCGCCGGACGACTCCAGGACGAGTTCGTCGGGCTCGGACTGTCCCACCGATGCGTCGAGCGCTGTGTCCACGACACGTGGAAGTGCGCCGAGCACCTCGGCTTCACCGTCACCCCCGGCCTCGTGGAGCGGGTGGCCCGCGAGCACCTGCAGGCCATGGTCAAGTCGGCACCGCCCTCCGGGCTCATCGCCCCGCCGCGGACCCACGGCCACGACCGGCTGGCCTGACCGGCCGCCCCCCGCTCCGGCGCCGACCGCGCCGCGCGCCCGCCCCGCGCCCCCGGTGCGGGGCGGGCGGGTACGCGCCCGGCACCGCGCCGGCCCCCGCGCTACCGGGCGTTCGATAGCGCCACGCACCGCGTCCGATGCCGCGGGTGCCCTAGGCTCTGTCGGGTGTCCGTACCGCCCCACTCAGACCAGCCGGACCCCGGTGCCTTGCCGGACGCCGTCTTCGCCGAGATGCTGCGCGCAGCACGCGCGCTACTCGCCACGCGCGACCCCCTCGACGCCGAGATCGGCGTCAGCGAGATGCTCGGGTCCTGGTGGGGCCGGCGCGTACCGGGAGTCGACGTCGAGCGCCTGCTCGGCGACGGGCTGGTGGCCCACGCGCAGTCCTCCGGGTCCGCGGCCGGCCTCGCCCTGCTCACCGGGATCGCAGTTCTGGGCACTACCGTCCGCCAAAGGGAGCTGGCCGAAAAGGGGGCGGCGACGCTCACCGAGTGCGGCGTGGCCCGCCCGGTCTGGGCCGAATCCGTCGGACGCGCCCGACCCATCGCCGCCTACACCTCGGGCACCCGCTTCGCCGACACCGACGACGTCATCACCACCTTCCGGTACGGCGACGACGACGCCGACTCCGGCGAGCACGCGCTGATCGCCGTCCTCGACCACAACAGCGGCGGCGTGCTGCGCGACGCCTGGGTGACCACCAAGGTCGAACGGCTGCTGGAGCACTGCCGCGCCCAGGCCGAGGGCGGCGACCCGATGGCGACGTTCACCCAGATCCGGCTGGAGCGCGCACGCCACCTGCTGGAAGGCGCCGTCGAGCAGACCGACCGGGCCATCGCCGCCAACGCCGGCGGCCCCGGGATCACCGACGGCTCGCCGGCCGCCCACCACGCGCTGATCAGGTCGCGCGTGCGCGCGCTGCCGCGCGACCCCAGGGCCGGCCAGCGCCCGGCCCGCAGCCGCGACCGGCGGGCGACGCTGGCCGCGCGGTTCCTGGCCTCCGACGCCGCGGCTGAGCTCTCCGACTCCGGCGCCGCGAGCCGCTGCGTCGACCACATCATCGCCTACGGCTGCGACGCCGACTCCGACCGGGCGCTGCGGGTCAGCCCCCGCAAGATCGAGGCGTTCCTGCTCAGATGGCTGCCCCGGCGCGTCATCCTGCTGCCCGAGGAGCACGAGGCCATGCCGCACGTGCTGGCCGCGTGGATCCGCTGGGCGGGACCGCGGCACGGGCTCCCCGAAGTCGCAGTCAACGCGACCCTGGACGCGCTGTGGGAGGCGACCTCGGCCTTCACCACTTCCTACCTGGACGCGGCCTCCTTCGGCCTGCCGCCCGAGGTCGTGCGGCGCCTGGTCCCCGACGGCGACCTGTCGGCGCTGCCGCGCCGGATGTTCGCGTTCCCCTTGCTGACCAGCGACCTGCTCGCCGAGTCCGAGGACGAGTTCGACCCCGCCACCCGCGAGGGCAGGCGCGCGCTGCTGCGGCTGGACCACTTCGGCGAGTACGACTCCCCCGTCAAGCACAAGGGCAAGCACTCCACCGGCGCCCCTGCGGGCCCCTCCGCCGATCCGGCCGCCACCGAGGAGGCGCTCGACGCCCACGAGCGGCTGGCCGAGCGGCTGTGGAACGGCGATCCCTCCGAGCTGTGGACCGCCGCCGAGCGGCTGCTCGACCGCGGGCACGAGCGCCCGGTCGTGCTGCGCATGCTGATGGAGGTCGCCGAGGACGCCGAGCCCGGCGAGGACATCGCCGCGCGCCTGGAGGAGCTCTGAGGCCCGCGGCCGCGAAGCGCCCGGGACCGGCGGCGGGCGGCGGCGAGTACGGGCACGGCCGGCGGCACTATTCGAGCATGCGGTCGCGCAGCCCATCGACGGTGGCCCGGTCCAGCCCGAGCCCGTCGCGGACGTAGTCGTCGAAGGTGCCGAACACCCGCTCCACCTCGGCGTAGGAGTCCTCCAGGTAGGCGCGGCGGCACTCGGTCATCGGGGCCACGATCGCGGGGTCGACGCCCGAGCGCTCGCAGGCCTCGCGCGTCAGCTCCCGGATTCTGACCAGGCGGTCGTTGCTGGCCAGGTAGTCGGCGAAGACGGTCTCGCGCGGCACGCCCAGCATCTCCAGCAGCAGTGCGGCGGCCCACCCGGTGCGGTCCTTGCCCGCGGTGCAGTGGACGACGGACGCGCCGGGGCCGGCGGCGATGTGCCGCACCATCGCGGCGTAGCCCGCGCGGGCGTCCTCGGCGCTGACGAGGACCCGGTTGACCTCGTGCATGAACCGGGTGGCACCGCCGTCGCCGAAGACGGTCCGGGCCCGCCCGGGCTCCGTCAGCACTCGCACGAGGTCGGCTCCGGTCGAGTGGTCGCCCTGCACGTCCAGCACGACGTGGTCGGCGCCCTCGGGCAGCCGGTCGGGCCTGCTCTCGCGCTCGAAGGACGTGCGCAGATCGATGACTCGGCGGACGCCGGCCTGCTCCAGCGTGCACATGTCCGCGGAGTCCACCCGGTCCAGAGCGTCGGAGCGGAAGACCACGCCGGGGCGGATGCGGCCGCCGCCGAGCGTGGCGTGCCCGCCGAGGTCGCGGAAATTGGGCGCGGTGGACAGCGGGGCAGGCGCTAGGTAGGTCACGGACCGACCATACCGGGCGGTATCCGGCGCGTCCGCGGCGCCTGTGCGTCCGCGGGCTGAACAGGTCGTCGACGCGCCCGCCCGGCCAGCGCAGACGTGAGGGCGCCCGTCCGGCGGGGACCCGCACGAGCGGGCACGCTCTAGCGCGCGCCGCGCAGGACCGGGATCTGCTCGCCGGCCTCCTTGACGTCCTTGACCGTGTCGACGCCCCGCCAGAACCCGGTGATCCGGTAGCCGAAGAGGCGGCCGCCGGCGGCCAGGTCGGGGAACGTCGAGGACTCGTGGTCGCCCTTGACCGGCAGCAACGACGTGGCGGCGGGGTCGAGGAGGTAGACCCCTGCGTTGATCCAGAAGGGCAGCAGCGGGCTCTGGGTGAAGCCCTCGACCGTGCCGTCGTCGGTGACGTCGACGATACCCCAGCTGGTCTGGTACTGGGCCAGCGCCAGTGTCGCCAGGCCGCCCTTCTCGCGGTGGAAGGCGGCGAACTCGTCCAGGTCGAACCAGGTCAGCACGTCGCCGTTGAGCGCGAAGTAGGGCTCGGCGGACTCGCGCAGCCCCGACGCCGCGTACCGCAGAGCACCGCCGCGGCCGAGCGGCTCGTCCTCCACCAGCAGCGTGATGTCCAGCCCGGAGGGGTGAGCGTCCAGGTGTTCCCGCAGCACCTCGGCCTTGTAGCCGCAGGAGACCACGACGTGCTCGACTCCGTGGCCGGCGAGCCACTCCAGCTGGTAGTCGATGATGGGGCGGCCGGCCACCTCGACCATCGCCTTGGGGCGGGTGTCGGTATAGGGGCGCAGCCGCGTCGCCTGTCCTCCCGCGAGGATCACGGCCTGGCCGACGGGGGCGTTGGGTCCACTCATGGGGCGGACACTAGCAGCAGGCGCCCGCCCTCCGGCTCGGGCGGCGGAGCAGTCGCAGACCTCGCCGGGAACCCCGCCGGGGCCGCGGCGCGCCGCCCGGGGCGGGCCCTTCAGCGCTGGGTGGCCTCGGCGTAGGCCTGGCGCACGTCCGCGCTGGTGACCACGGTCAGCGCGGCGGCGGTGGCGCTGTCGCCCAGCTCCTCGGCGACCCGCACGTCGCGCTGCGAGCACGCCTTCTCGAACAGGGAGCGGGCGAAGCGGCCGTTGCCGAGCTCGTCGATCCAGCCGGACTCGCACACGTAGCCGAAGATGCGCTGCAGGTCCTCGCGCGCGGAGCCGTCGAAGGCGTCGCCGGTGCTCTCGGCCACGGACTCGGCGATCTCGGTCAGCTCCTCGGCGGTGTAGCTGGGGAAGCCGACCCGGACGTTGAAGCGCGAGGACAGGCCCGCGTTGCTGGCCAGGAAACGGTCCATCTCCGCGGGGTAGCCGGCGAGCACTACGACAAGCCGTTCGCGGTCGTCCTCGGCGCGCTTGAGCAGGGTCTGCACCGCCTCCGCGCCGAAGGCGTCGCCGCCGCTGTAGCCGGGGTTGTGCAGGGCGTAGGCCTCGTCCACGAACAGCACCCCGCCCAGCGACCGGTCGACCAGCTTGCCGGTCTTGATGGCGGTGGCGCCCAGGTGCTCGCCGACGAGGTCGGAGCGCTGGGCCTCGACCACGTCGGCGCTGCTGAGCAGGCCCAGTGCCGCGAAGACCCGGCCGAGTATGCGCGCGACCGAGGTCTTGCCGGTGCCGGGCGGCCCGGAGAAGACGAAGTGCCGCATGGGCGGGTGGTTGCGCAGCCCCTGCTCCTCGCGCAGCTTGGCCATCTGCAGCTGGGCCACCAGCGAGCGCACCTGGCGCTTGACCGGGTCCAGCCCGATCATGGCGTCCAGCTCGGCCAGCGCCTCGTCGATGTCGGGTGTCTCGCCGAATCCCGACATCCGCGCGGTCAGTCCGTCGAAGGACGCGGCGATGTCGGAGGCGTGCACGGTCACCAGCTCCTCGGCCTCGGGCGGTCCCGCCTGCTGCGAGGAGGTGACCACCCGCACGTCCCGCGCCTCGGCGGCCTTCTCGACCAGCGAGCGCACGAAACGGCCGTTGCCCAGGTCGTCGATCGCGCCGCGCTGCACGGTCCGGTCGAAGCGGCGGCGCAGGGCGGGGCGCGCCTCGCCGTCGAGCAGGTCGCCGCGCTGCTCGAAAAGGAACTCCGCGATGCGCTGGAGCTCGTCGGCGCTGTAGCTGGGGAAGGTGATACGGGTGGAGAACCGCGAGGCCAGGCCGGGGTTGGAGGCCAGGAACCGGTCCATCTCGGCCTCGTAGCCGGCCAGGATGATCACCACCCGGTCGCGGTCGTCCTCGGCGCGCTTGAGCAGAGTCTGCACCGCCTCGTTGCCGAACCGGTCGGGCTGCCCGTCGGAGTCGTTGACCAGCGCGTAGGCCTCGTCGACGAACAGCACCCCGCCCAGCGCCCGGTCGACCAGTTCGTTGGTCTTGATGGCGGTGGCGCCCAGGTACTCCCCGACCAGGTCGGCGCGCTGGGCCTCGACGACCCGCGGCGTGGGCAGAAGCCCGAACGAGTGGAAGACGGTGGCCAGTGTCCGGGCGACGCTGGTCTTGCCCGTGCCGGGCGGTCCGGAGAAAACCAGGTGGCGCAGCGGCCGGTCCACGGAGTACCCGGCGTCGGCGCGCAGCCGTGCCGCCTCTATGGAGGCGGCGATGGCGCGCACCTGCTGCTTGACCGGGTCCAGGCCGATCATGTTCTCCAGCTCGGCCAGGGCCTCGTCCACCGGCACGGGCACGGCGTCGTCGCCGCCGTCCTGGCTCGCGCGGGCGCGCCCTCCTTCCGTCGCGCGCTCGCGCGCCTGGCCGGCGGCCGGCTGCGCGGGCGCGGCGCCGCGCGTCCCCCCGCTGCGGTCGGGCGGAGGCGCGCCCAGGTCGCTCATCGTGCGGCGCAGCCGATAGGCCGCCAGTACCCGCCACAGCAGTGCGGCGCCCGCGCCCGCGAACGCGCACAGGACCCCGAGTGCGGCGGGCGCGGACCCGGCGAGCATCCCGGCCAGGGCCGTGCCCATGCCGGCGATGAGCGCCACCAGCAGCGCCAGCAGGGTCGTGTGCCAGACCGGGAAGGCGGTGATGCGGGTCGCGGCCAGCGACACCAGCAGCGGCAGCAGGGGCAAGAGCAGCAGGACCGACGCGTCGGCCACGCGGATGGGGATGAGGAACAGCATGTAGGCCAGCAACAGCCAGCCGATGCTGATCAGGGCGGTGGCCACGGCATCGGAGGAGCGCATCAGCGCCGCGAAGACCAGTAGCGCGGCGGCGGCCGCGAAGACGGTGGTCGCCACCGGCAGGCCGAGCAGCAGCGCCGCCACCGCCGGCACGGTGACGGCGGCCAGTCCGGCGATGAGGCGGGTGCGCAGCGGAAAGGCGTAGTAGAGCCCGCGCAAGCGGTTCAGGGCGGAGGCACGCTGGAGCGGCTCCGTGGTGCGGGAGCGTTCGTCGCGCGGCATCCGTATCCCTTCCTTGCGTAGCGGGTCCCATATTCAAGCACTGCAGCACTGCTGCGGCTCTCGCAGGGGCCGTGCCCAGCGGGGATCCGGCGTGTCGGGCCCTGGCCGGCTACAGCAGGGGCAGCTGGCCGGCGGGGTCGGGGCGCAGCTTGCGCAGGTGCCGCCACTTGGGCAGGGCGTCCAGGTAGGACCAGGTCATCCGGTGGTGGGGGGTGGGGCCGTGCTCGGCCAGTGCCGCGCGGTGGACGGGTGAGGGGTAGCCGACGCAGGTGTCGAAGCCGTAGGCGGGGAACTCGGGGTGCAGGCGGCCCATGTAGGAGTCGCGGTGCACCTTGGCCAGGACCGAGGCCGAGGCGACCGCGACACAGGAGAGGTCGGCCTGGATGCGGGTGCGCACGCTCCAGGGGGCGCCCAGGAAGTCGTGCTTGCCGTCGAGGATGACGGCGTCGGGCGTGAGCGCCAGGCCCTCCAGTGCGCGGGTGGCCGCCAGGCGCAGTGCGCGGGTCATGCCCAGTTCGTCGATCTCGCCGGGCCAGGCGCTGCCGATCGCGTGGTCGCGCACCCAGCCCTGCAGCGCCTCGGCCATGCCGCTGCGCCGCTGGGGTGTGAGCCGCTTGGAGTCGGTGAGCCCGTCGGGCGGGCCGGTGCCGTCGGCGACCGCCGCGCAGACTACGACCGGGCCGGCCCACGCGCCGCGGCCGACCTCGTCGACTCCGGCCACGCACGCGGCACCTTCGGCGCGGAGCTCGCGCTCCAGGTCGTAGGTGGGCACGGGCGCCCGGTCGGCGGCCGTCGCGATGGAGGCGGCCGGGGACGGGCGGGTCGAGGGGGTCTCAGCGGTCTCAGCCACGGGTCAAGCCTAGAGCGTCGCCCGCGGCCGCCACACCTTTGCGGCCGGATGCCGCAGGGGTTTTCGGGGGACCGCCGCGTGTTACGCAGTGCCATGCACGGTCGCCGTCGGTAGTTTCCGCATAACCCCGGGTCGCCGAGGAAGGACGCATGGAGCTGAGCAGAGGACACCGCCGATCGGGCCCGGCAGCGGCCCGCGCCGGGCACGCGGACCGCTGTGCCCGGGCCGAGCGAGCCGCGCCGGCCGGCGAGCGGCTCTGCGGCGCCGGAGAACCGCCGGGCGGCGCGGGGTCGTGGGTCCGGCGCGGCGGCGGTGCGCTGCGCGCGGCGCTGCTGGACGCCGCCGCGCTGGGAGGGCGGCTCGCCGCCGGGTGGATCTCCGCCACATGGGCCTGGGGGCCCTGACCGGCGGGCCGCACCCTGATCTTGCGGCCGGCGCGGTACTGGCGTGTGCCGCCGCCTTCGCGGTGGGCCTTGCGGCGCGGCCGGCCGGGCTGGTCCTGGCCGCGGCGGCTCCGCTGGCGGCGCTGCGGGTGCCCGGACCGCCGGCGGGGCCGGGGGTCCTCGGCGCCGCCGGGCCGGAGGGGGCCTCGGCGCCGTGGTGGATCGTGCTGGCCGCCGTGTGCCTGCTGGGGGCGCTGACACCGGGCCGGATCTCGCTCGACGCGCTGCTGGCGCGCCGCCGACAGAGGCGCCTGCGGGGCGGCGCGGGAGCGGATCCCGACGACGAGCGGATCGGCAGACGGCCTGAGGAAGCTCCGCCACTCCCCTATCCTGGAGCCAGGGTCGAGTCGCCGCGGCCCTCCCGTATCTGACCCGGTGCCGACGGAGGCCCCCACCCCCTCCGGTCGGCCTGTGTCACGGACCGAAGGGGTATATCCACGCATGTCCGCCGCCGATGAGGGCTCGGTCGCGAAGCTCATCGAGATCGCCCATCCGCCGACTCCCCGGCAACGGATCGCCTCGTGGGCCTCGCGGCCCCCCGGGCGCCTGTACATACCGGCCTGCGTGGTCGTGGGTCTGGTCCTGCTGTACGAGGACAGTGTTCCCGGCGGGCACCTGCCGACCTTCGTGCTCGGCATGGGCGGCGGCGCGCTGCTCGCGGCCATGGGCGCGCTGCGCCTGGGGATCGCGCTGAGCATCGCCCGCCCGATGATCGCCCGCTACTGGCTGCGCTGGGTCACCGCACCGCTGGTCGCCGCCGCGGCCATCGTGCTGTCGGTGACCGACGTCCCCCTCCAGGCGCGGGTGGACACCTCCGCCGCCGCGCTCAGGGATGTCGCCGCCACCACCCAGCCCGCCACCACGGCTCCCCTCGACACCTGGGCGGGGTTGTACCCGCTGCAGTCGGTGTCGGTGACCGGCGACGGCGTCACGCGCTATACGGTGCGCGGAGCAGGACTTCTGGACTCCTCCGGGCTGGCCTACAGCGGAGAGATGCTTCCCACCGACGTGTTCGTCAAAGGTCACGGCGGCGTCGTCTACGAGCACATCAGCGGCCCCTGGTACTCCTGGACCGAGTACTGACCGCGCTGGCGCCCGCCCGCGCAAGGTCCGCCGGCCGCCGCGCGGGTTCCCCGAACCGCCGTGCTTCTCCTCACGCCCGGGATTTCCGGTTCCGCGGGCTCTGTCTCACCCTGCTTTTATCCGGCGCCGATAGACAGGGATCTGACAGTTTCTCCTCAGGGACGGGAGATTGCGATGAACGAGTTCATGACGACGCTGCATCTGCGGATCTACGACGCCGTGAGCGCGCTGCAGGAGGCCCGCGAGCACGGGGACGCCGACCTGTGCCTGCTGCAGGCGGGCGAGCTTGAGGACCTGGTGGAGATCGCGGCGCGGCACGGCGTCGACATCGACTGCGGCTACGGCGAACTGGCCGACGCCGCCTGAGCGCCGGCCCGCGGCGCGGGGCCCGATGTACGGGGGCGGTCCCGCGCCCGGCGCCGGCCGGTCCGGCGAGCCCGGGGCGGAACGCGAACGAGGGGGAGGCGGCGCGCCGCCTCCCCCTCGTGCTCTCCGGTGACCGGAGCCGCCGCACCTCAGCGGCGGCCGCCGCCCTTGCCGCGGCCGCCCCCGGAGCCGCCCTTGCCGGAGGACTGGTCCCCGCCTTGCTGGCCGCGTTCGGCCGCCGCCGCGACGGCGCCCTGCACCTGCTGGAAGGCGTCGTCGGCCGCGTCGGCCGCGTCGCCGGCGTCCGCGGAGCCCAGCGACCGCCGCTTGCCGCCGCCCTTGGCACCGCCGCCCAGGCCCGGCAGCATCTGGGCCAGCAGCAGGGTCGACAGCGCGGAGGCGTCGCCGCTCTGGCCGTCGGTGCGCACCACCACGGGCTGCGGGGCGTGCTCGGCGAGCGTGGCGCCCACGTCCAGGCGGCGCCTGGCCAGCTCGTAGCGCAGGACCGCGCGGTTGTCGCGGTAGGAGGTCGCCAGTCGGCGCTGCGCCTTGGCTTCGTTCTGCGCGGCCACGAGGTCGGACTTGCCGCGGGTCTCGATCTCGAAGCGGACGCGCTGCGCCTCGGTCTCCTGCTCCTCCAGCATCTGCGCGACGTCCTTGCGTGCCTTGTTCAGCGCCGCGTTGACCTCGACGATCTTGGCGTCGCGGGTCTTCTTGGACCGCTCGATGTCCATCAGCAGGGTGTCGATGCGCCGCTTGCGGGTCAGCTCCCACTCCTGCTCGTAGGCCACCAGCTCCTTGGAGACCCGCTCCCGGGTGGCCAGGTGCTGCTGGTATTGGTTGGGCAGCTGGACGTCGGGGATGTTGCAGCCCATGATGCGCACGCCGTAGCGGCTGAGCTGGCGGTTGAGCAGCTCCTGCATGTCGGCCACGTCGGAGCCGCGCAGGTCGTAGGCGCTCTCGGTGAGCACCTGGCGGCTGCGCTGGCGGATGGCATCCTGCACGGCGTTGGACAGCACCAGGTCGAAGTTGCTGGCGCCGATGCCGCGCACGAACGCGACCGCGTCGGTGATGCGGAACTTCAGGAAGAACTCGATCGACTTCAGCGGCACGTTCTCGTGGGTGGGGCAGGCCAGCACGGGCGCGGTGTAGGGGATCTCGGTCGAGATGTCGACGACGAAGTCCACCCGCGACCAGGGGTGCCACAGGTAGTGCCGGCCCGGGTCGAGCTGGCCCGCGACGGCGCCGTACTTGGTGAGCACGCCGACGGTGCCCTGCTCGATCTCCACGATCGAGGAGCGCCACCACCACAGCAGGCCCAGCATGAGCGCGCCCAGCGCGAGCGCGAACGCCGGAATCGCCGCCCACGACAGGAGGAGGCCGCCGACCACGCCGAGCAGCAGCGCGGTCAGCAGCATGTAGAGGGCGAACCAGACCAGCGCGGTCCACTTCAGGCCGCGGCTGTCGCGCGGGATGACCACGGGCACCAGCGCGCCCTGGTCGCCGCCGCGCAGCAAGCGCGCGATGTCGTTCCAGGAGGCCAGGGCCTCCTTGATGCTGGAGCCGCCGGTGCCCGGTTCGGGCTGGTGCTGGCTCATCGGTTGCCTCCCTCGTCCGTGCCGGGCTGGGACCACGGCGGCGCGGGCGGTCCGTCAGGCGAGGGGAACTCCCCCGGCTGCGGCGCCTGCCGCTCGGTGCGGCTCGGCGCCCCTCCGGCGGGCGCCGACGGAGCGGAGCCGCCGAACTGCGGAGCAGACGCGCCGCCCCCGGGCTCCTCGCCCGAGACCGAGCTGAGCCGGTCGTCGATCGTCTCGTCGCTGACCGACTGGCGGATCTCCTCGATCCGGTCGGCGTTGGGGACCTCTTCGGGCTGCGCGGGCTCGACGGTCTCCTCGTCCTCCTCCAGCACCCGGGAGATCTCGCTCTCGCGCTCGGCGATGCGGTCGGAGATCTCGTGCAGGCGGGAGCGGATGGCGGCCATGTCGTCGTCGGTGAACAGGCTGGACTCGGCTTCGCCGATGATCCCCTGCGCCACGCGCAGGAAATCGACGCTGGTCTCGTCGCCGCCGCCGATGTGCAGCACTTGCGGAAGGCTGTCGGCGACCGACTCCAGCTTGTCCAGCAGGTCCTGCTGGTAGCGGTAGTTGAGGATCTCCGGCGCCTCGGCCGCGCTGACCGCGCGGATGTCCAGCGCCTGGGCCTCCAGCAGCGCGGCGTTGGCATTGGCGGTGCTCTCAGCCTCGACGAAGCGCTGCCGGGCCTGGGCGCGAGCCCGATTGGTCTCGCGCTCAAGGGCGGTGTCCATCTGCGCCTGGTACTGGGCGATGTCGGCCTGGATCGCCGAGAGGGTCTCGTTCAGCGAGGCGAGCTCCTTGTTGAGGTCGCCCTCGTTCTGCTCCTTGCGGAGCTGGAGCTCGTACTCGTAGGTGTAGGCCTCCTTGGCCACGCGCACCATCTCCGGCGCGGCCAGGTCCATGCGGTACTCCTTGCTGCCGGGCTCCGCGTGGGTGATGTTGGCGTTGGTCAGGCGCACGGCGGGCAGGAACTGCTGGTTGAGCTGCTCCAGCAGCCGCGCGGTGTTCTCGCCGACCATGTCGTAGATCTCCGACGCCTGCTGGTCGTAGATCAGGCTGCGGGTGACCTCGCTGATGGCGTTGTTGAGCTTCTCCTGGAAGCCCTGCACCGCGCCGAGAACGAAGATGAACTGCTCGGGGTCCTCGATCTTGAACTGCACGAACAGGTCGATGGACGCCTGGACGCCGCTCTTGGTGGGCGCCTCGCGGATCGGCGCGTTGAACGGGTACTCCCGGGTCGTGTTGACGATGTAGGAGACCCGCTTCCACGGGTTGAGCAGGGTGACGCGGCCGGGGCCCACGACCTGCTCCAGCTTGCCGAAGCGGGTGATCAGCGCGGCGCAGCCGTCGGGCACCATCACCATGCCCTGGCGCCACCACATGAAGGCCGCGAACAGCAGCAGGACCACCCAGAAGTGCACACCGAAGAACGGGTTGAGCAGGGGGCCGGTGAACGCCGAGACGGGGAAGGTGAGGACCTGGCCGACGACGCCGACCACGACCAGCAGGATCACCGGCAGCATGGTGGTGAAGGTGCGCCCGCGCGGGATGACCATGGGGCAGATGACGTGGACCGGGCCGCCGGAGGCTCGCTCGTATGAGCTGCGGTTCAGCGCCTCGCCGGCGTTGTTGAGGGAGGAGCTCTGCTGCTCGATGCGGGTTCCCACCGAGGCGCCCTGGTCACGAGCGGCCAGGAAGTCGCCCGGATCGAGGCCGAACCCCTCCGCCGCATCGCCGAGCGCGCCGGACACCGCCTCGCGTGGGTCGCCGCTCTGGGCGATGGAGGAGGCGGCTCCGCGCACCGTCTGCGCGAAGGACATAGGTATCGACTCCTTGCTGGTTGCGGAACTGCGGATTCGACGCGGGCATCGCCTCTGCGGTTCCGCGGCTCCTGCTGAGAGTGCAGGCATCGTCCCATACGGCCAGGTGCCGAACTGTGGCCGGACGATAACCATCTTCTATCCATGGCCGAAATGCGTGTCCGGATCCGGCCAGGCCAGACGCCTCGTCGACCGGCGGCGCACCCGGCGCCGCTACGGCCCGCCGCCCTTGGGCGCGGCCCCCGGCGCCGCCGCACGCGGTTCACCGCCGCCTGCTCGGGCGCGCACTGCAGGACCCTGCGTCGGGTCCGGGCCGCGCAGGGGTAGCGTCGGCGGGACTTCACCGTTGATCTTGTAGCTATCGTGAAGGAAAACGATTTCCGTTTGCGATAGCTACAAGATCAACGGGGTTTTGGCCTCCCGGGCCGCCGGACGAAGGAGATGGACGATGGTTTCGGTACCCAGCAGCCTGCTGACCACCGCCGGCCTGATCGGCGGGTACAGCGTCGCGCGCGCCACCGGCAACCGACAGCTGGGCGGCGCGGTACTGGCCGTCTGCGGCGCGGGGGCGTTCGCGAGCTGGCGGCGCAGCGCCGGGCTGCCCGCGGCGACCGCGCTGTCAGCGGTCTACACCGGGGCGTTCGGCCTCTCGCACCCGCTGGCCAAGAAATTGGGCGCATGGCCGTCGGTCCTGGCGGTGACCGCCGCCACCGGCGCCGCCGCCCACGTGGTCGCCGACCGGCGGCGCAGGCGCTCCTGACAGCGCGGTCGGCGCGCGGCGAGGCGGCCGGGCCCGGCACCGCCGCTGTGCGGTGAGCGGTCGGCGACCGCCGCCCGCACCCGGCGGTTCAGCCCTGGGTGATGTAGGCCTCCAGCTGGCGGCGGTCCTGCTCCAGCTGGCTGATGCGGCTCTTGACGACGTCGCCGATGCTGACGATGCCGACGAGTTCGCCACCGTTGAGGACCGGGACGTGGCGGATGCGGTTCTCGGTCATCAGCACGGTGAGCGTGTCCTCGGTGTCGTCGGTGGTGCAGGTGACGACGCCGGTGGTCATGATCTCGGAGACCGGTTCCCCCAGCAGCCCGGTGCCGCGCCGGTCGAGCGCGCGCACGATGTCGCGCTCGGAGGCGACGCCGACCACCCTGTCGTCGTGCATCACCACCACCGCGCCGATGTTGTGTGCCGCCAGCCGCGTAAGCAGGCCGGCCACCGACTCCCCGGGGCTCACGGCCACGACGCCGGAGCCCTTGTTGCGCAGAATCTCAGCGATCAGCATGCGGCCACCTTTTTCGCGAAGGGTGACCACGGGTTACCCCCCGAGCACGGGTGCTAATCGGACTCGTCGGCCCCGACGGGCCAGAGAGCGCTCTCTGGCCCGCCGGGGATCCGCCCTGCGGCAACTGCGGGGACGGGGTGCCTAGAACGGGGTCAGGGAGACCTCGAAGGACGCCGGGGCGTGGTCCTGGATGTAGGACGCGAAGCCCGAGACGTCGTCGAACGCGAACCCGTAGGCGCGCCCGTCCTCGGTGGCCTCGTGGAAGACGGCCGCGTACTTGTTGTGGATGTCGGCGTTGTAGAAGGCCGACGCCTCGCTCACCGGGTGGTCCGCGGTGTCCAGCAGCGTCGCCCGGTTGAACGCCGCGCCCAGGATCGCCGCGACCGGCCCGGTGATGCCGTCGTTGGGGGCGGCCAGAGCACCGTCGCAGAAGAACACGTCGCGGGTGGAGGGCCGGGCGATGGGCGCCACGTCGCCGTCGAACGCCAACTGCCCCGACCCGTCGACCCGGCCGGTGAACGTGCCGGCGTTGGTGGTCACCTTCAGGTCGGTACCGCCGTAACGGGACCACACCTGCTCGATGTAGGGGTCGAAGTAGTCGGCGGCGAAGCGGCCGGAGTCGATGCCGTGCCCGGGCGCGATCACCCGGCGGCGGTCGCCGACCACGAGCGGGGAGTAGTCGGGATCGTTGAGCATGGCATCGAAGATCATGTCGCGCCCGCCGGCCTTGAGCCGGCCGGTGGACTGCTCCTGCTCCCCGCTGAGCGCGATGGCCAGCGGAACGCTGAACTGGTCCACCATCGAGGTGTTGCAGTACATGCCGGTGTCGTTGTGGGTGAACTCCACCGTGTCGTGCAGGACACCGAAGCTGGGGTCGGACTCCACCCACCCCGCCGGGTACTGCAGGGCGGGGTTGCCGTTGCCGTCCTCGACGGCCTTGAAGCGCAGCTTGTCCTCCAGCGCGAGGTAGATGCGCCCGGACATGAACGGCAGGGTCAGCCCGCCGGCCTCGCTCAGGGGGATGGAGTAGTCGGTGTAGCCGCCGTCGGTGTTGTCGGAGAGCCGGGTCGGAGCGAAGGTGCCGTCGGACTTGACCCGGCCCTGCTGTCCCGAGGCGGTGTCGGTGCCGACGATGTAGAGGCGCACGGCGCTGTCGGGGTAGCCGCTCTCATTGGTGAAGGACACCGGCAGCGCGCCGGCGGAGGCGGCGTTGTCGCCGGCGGTCAGCTTGGCGCCACCGGTCGATGCGCCGCATGCGGCCGAGCCGAGTATCGGAGCGGCCAAGGCGGCCCCTCCGGCGCCGCGCAGGAACGAGCGTCGGTCGAACATGTGGATTCCCTTCTTGCGGGGTTGGGCGGGCGGGCGCCGCGCATGCGCGGGCAGGCGGCGGCCGTCCGCAGGGGGTGCGGCCGTGTCCGCCCCGGCGGTCGGGGCCGGATCGGCGGCCGCGCGGAGCGGGCTCTCGGGGGAGCCCGCGGCGTGTGGGGCGTGTCGGCCCGGTCTAGGACTAGGATCCCGGCGCCGTCGGCGGTCCCGGGTGCGGTCGGGGGGCGCGGCTGTCGGGGCGGCGGCCGCGCGCAGCAGGGGCCGCGGAGGCGGGGTGCGCCGGAGCGCCGGAGGGAGCCGGCGCGCGGGTGCCGGGGCGGGGCTGGATGCTGTCCATCTCGTCTTCCTCGGGGCAGGGAGTCAGCAAGACGCTCGGATCCTGTCCAGGTGTGTGGGGGCACGGCGAGGGCGCCTGTGGCCGGGTGGCCCTGCGAGGGGCGGCCGAACCCGCGCGGCCCGCTCGACCGCCGCGGGTCGGCCCGCTCGGACCGCCGACCGACCGCTACCAGGAGGACCGCAGGGATACCCCAGGTCAACGGGCGCCTTTGTGCTGCACCTGAATACTGTTTTGTGTGTGAACGGTTGGTTTCGGTCGGTTGTGGCCCCCGATGCTAGAGAGCCGACGACCTCGACGCAAGGAACCCAGGTGACAGCGGCACTCCCCCGCCCTGCGCGCCCCTGGCACCCCTCGCGTCCCGCCCGAACCGGGCCGCAGGCACGGCGCCGCGGCCGCCTTGGCCCTCAGGTCTCGCTGAAGACCCTCCGGTAGGCGCCGGGCGTGGTGCCGAGATGCGTCTTGAAGCGGCGGCGCAGGTTGACCGCCGAGGCGAGTCCGACCCGGGCGGCGACGGCTTCGACCGGCAGGTCGGTCTGCTCCAGCAGGACCCGCGCTGCGTCGAGGCGCCGGCCGAGCAGCCACTGCCCCGGGCTGGTCCCGAGCTGTTCGGAGAAGCGCCGGGCGAGCGTCCGGCTGGACAGCCCGGCGCGTTCGGCGAGGCGACCGAGGGTCAGCCGGGCGTCGAGCCGGGAGGCGGCCCACTCCAGCAGCGGCGCCAACGACTCGTCCGCACCCGCCCGTACGGGCGGTGCGGGCTGTGCGGCGTACTGGAGCTGGCTGCCCTCCCGTTGCGGCGGCAGGACCATGTTCCGGGCCACCTGCGCTGCGTACGCCGCACCGTGGTCGGAGCGGACGAGATGCAGGCAGAGGTCGATGCCGGCGCCGGTTCCGGCGCTGGTCGCAACGTCGCCGTGGTCCACGTAGAGCACGTCGGGGTCGACCCGCACCTCCGGGAAGTCGGCGGCGAACCGGGCGGCGCGGCGCCAGTGGGTCGTGGCGCGGCGGCCGTCGAGCAGTCCGGCCTGAGCGAGGACGAACGCCCCCGTGCAGATGGCGACGATCCTCGCCCCGCGCCGGTGGGCCGCCCGCAGCGCCTCGGTGACACTCGGCGGTACCGGCGCGCCGGGCGGCTGCCGGCCGGGGACGACCACCGTGTCCGCCTCAAGCAGGGCCGCCGGCCCCGCGTCGACGAGCATCGTGTAGCCCGCGGTCGTCTGCACGGGTCCGGGGCGCTCGGCGCAGACCCCGAAGCTGTAGCGGGTCGGCACGCCCTGATGGACGGTGCCGAAGACCTCGGCGGCGCAGGCGAGTTCGAAGGACGACTGGGGCGGGCTGACCAGGGCCACCACCCGATGGAGGCGCATGGCCACAAAGTACCCTTGGGTGTCTTTCCAGACTCTCGGCGGGACGGCCGGTTCCGGTCAGAGTGGTCCTTATGAGTGAAACCCCGCGTTCGCGCGTTGTGAGAACCGCCGTCCAGGTCGACGGCGAGGCGACCAGCTACCTGACCGTGGAGCAGGACGGCCCGGTCGCACTGCTGTTGCACGGAACGTATTGGAGCCGCGTCTGGCTCCCGGTCCTGGACCGCCTCGCGCAGGCGGGGCTGCGGCCCGTTGCGGTCGACTTCCCCGGACTGGGGCGCTCGGAAGGCGAGCTCACCCTGGAGACGGCCGCGGTCCCAAACCTGGCGGACTGGGTGGCGCGGTTCGCCGCCGCGCTGGGGATCTCCGGGCCCGTCGCCGTGGCGGGCCACGACATCGGCGGCGGCGTCGCCCAGCACCTCCTCGCCCACGACCGGCTGGAGGTGCCCCGGCTGGCCCTGGTCAACTCGGTCACCTACGATTCGTGGCCGGTGCCCGGAGTGGCCCGGTACCGGGACCCCGAGGTCGTCGCGGCGACCACCGCCGACGACTTCCTCGCCGCCCGGCGCCGGGTCGTTGCGGCGGCGCTGGCGGGTGCCGCCACAGAGCAGCGCATCGTCGAGTATCTGGACCCGTGGACCGCTGCCCGCGTCCGCCGCTCCTGGATGGCCCTGGCGGGCGCGGCCGACAGCCGCTACACCCGCGACCTCGTTCCCGCGCTGAGGCGGTCCGCGGTGCCCAAGCTGCTGGTCTGGGGTGAGGACGACGGGTTCCAGAAGGTGGAGTACGCCGAGCGGTTCGCCTCCGAGATCCCGCAGACCACGCTGGTACGCATCCCTGAAGCCGGGCACATCCCCATGGAGAACGCGCCCGGCCTGGTCGCCCGCGCCCTCGCCGACTTCTTCACGGCGTAGAGGGGCGAGAGGCGGCGTCTCCGACGGGGGCGCCGGTTCGCCGCACCGATGCCGCGCGCGGGGCGCGGCGGGCCCCCGGCGCTTCGCTTCGGGAGCAACGGCGAAGGGGGATCCGGCCGCGACCGGATCCCCCTTCTGGACTGCTATTACGCAGTCACTCTGCTAGGGCGAATGCTGCATCGAATGCAACTCTGCCTAGTTCTAGCTGCAGCCGCTGGTGGAGCCGCAGCCCTCGCACACGTAGCAGCTGCCCGACGGCCGCATCTTGGTGCCGCAGGTGACGCACAGCGGGGCGTCGGCCACGAAGCCCTGGCTGCGCTCGACCAGCTCGGTGGTCGTGTGCGGCTCGTCCCGCTCCTGCGCCGCGGCGCCGCCGGGGCGCTCGTCCTGCTCCTCGGCCGCGCTCTCGGCCGGGGTCAGCGGCGCGGACTGGGCGTAGGACTCGACCTGGGCCGCGACCTGGGCGGGGTCCTCGCCGTTGGCCATGGCGCGGCGCTCCTCCGCCGAAAGGACGCCCAGGGCGGCCCGCTCGTCGTAGGGCAGGTGGTCCAGCGCCAGGCGGCGGAAGATGTAGTCGACGACCGACTGCGCCATGCGGATGTCGGGGTCGTCGGTCATCCCCGCCGGGTCGAAGCGCATGTTGGTGAACTTGTCGACGTAGGTCTCCAGCGGGACGCCGTACTGCAGCGCAATGGAGATGGCGATGGAGAACGCGTCCATGACCCCGGCGAGCGTGGAGCCCTGCTTGCCGAGCTTCATGAAGACCTCGCCGAGGCCGTCGTCCGGGTAGGAGCCCGCGGTGATGTAGCCCTCGGCGCCGCCGACGGAGAAGGACACCGTCTCGCTCGGCCGCTTCTTGGGCAGTCGGCGCCGCACCGGGCGGTTGACCTCGATGACCTCCGGCTCGGGCCTGTCCTGCTCCTTCTCCTTGGTCTCGGTGGAGGAGGTGGACAGCGGCTGGCCGACCTTGCAGTTGTCCCGGTAGACCGCCAGCGCCTTGAGGCCAAGCTTCCAGCCCTGGAAGTAGATGTGCTCGAAGTCCTCGACGGTGGCCTCCTCGGGCACGTTCACCGTCTTGGAGATCGCGCCGGAGAGGAACGGCTGCACCGCCGCCATCATCTGCACGTGGCCCATGGGCTGGATGTAGCGCTTGCCCATGGCGCAGTCGAAGACCTCGTAGTGCTCCGGTCGCAGGCCGGGAGCGTCGACGACGTGGCCGTGCTCGGCGATGTACTCGACGATCGCCTCGACTTGCTCCTCCTGGTAGCCGATGTTGCGCAGCGCCCGCGGGATGGCCTGGTTGACGATCTGCATCGACCCGCCGCCGACCAGCTTCTTGTACTTGACCAGCGAGAAGTCGGGCTCGATGCCCGTTGTGTCGCAATCCATCATGAATCCGATGGTGTTGTGGCTGACCAGACCGTTGGCCACGTAGGTGACGTTGTCGGGGACGGAGATGTCGTAGGTCGGCTGCACACCGCCGTCCCGGTTCTCCGCGACCCGCTCGAATACGTAGCCAAGAGCGTGCCCGAGCCGCATGTCCAGCGTCTCGGCATAGATCCGCTCGGCCGACTGGCGAGCGACGCCGCCGTGCTTGCGCAGAGACTGCAGAATGCTGTCACGCTCGGGGTGCCCGGCCGGGACCAGGTCTTCCCAGACCTGCCCCGGCAGCATGATCCGGTCGCCCTTGGCCGAGCGTTGCGGGTCCAGAGCGACCACAAGCCCGTTCTTGCGATCGCCCATGAAACCGACGGTCTCGTCGAAGCGGAGCGCGTGGTCGACGTTGCGCAGCCGAACCACGTGGCAGTCACCGCCGGAGCCGCTCTGCGTGATACGAGTCGTGGTCGCCATACCGAGAGCGAGGAGAAGGGTCCGGACCTCTCCGGCGAAGGATTCGTTCGCCGTGGCCAGACTCGGCACGCCTTCGAGCACGGTGCCGTCGGCCTCGAACAGGCCGCGCAGAAAGGCGCCGTAGACCGACGGGTCGTTGGCCTCAAGGATGCTCGACGGCACCCGGGGGGTCCAGCCCTTGCCCGTGTGGTCCTGGCCGGGCAGGTCCTTGGCGAACCCGGCGGCCGTCCACCACCGCGCCAGGCGGACCGACTGGAGCGTCACCTCCTGATAGCCCTGCCGCTGCGACACGTCAGGGACGAGGTTGAACAGCCCCTTGCCCAGGATGCGCAGACGCTCGACCACATCGCTGTCAGTGTCCGCGACGCAGAAGCGGACCCCCTTGGCGTGCAGGCTGCCGTCGCCCATGAAGTAGCCGACGAGTTCGGCGAGTTCCTCGTCCACCGAGTCCGGAACGACCACATCCCGGTCGCCGGAGTAGTAGGCCTGGTCCAGCACGGGCAGAGGCACCCGCCGGGGCTGACCGACCAGCGTTCCCATCTGGACCGGTACCACGTCGTCGGGTGCGATGTCGGCGAACCGCTTCCACTCCCACGCGCCCGTCGCGGGGGAGACGACCTTGATCCGGTGGGTGAGGGTGCCCTGAATGCTGTACCCGCCTGCGGTCACGATGCGCCGGGTGGGCTCCTCTCCGTTGACGAAGAACCGGGTCGCCTGGCGCGATCCCTCGTCCGTGGACACCTCCGCCGAGAGGTCCTGCCACTGGGAACCGTAGACGTCGCCGAGCTCCGCAAGCCGGACCAGCCCGCGGTCGGTGGTGACCATGGAGTCGCCGGTGAGACAGCCGGTGGGGGCGAGAAGACTGGCCTGGGCGTTGCGCCAGCCGTTCTTCTCACCCGTCTTCAGGCACTGCTGCCAGGACGTGGTGGCCGCGGCCGCGATGGCGCGGTCCATCGCGCCGACGGTGCGCAGGTCGTCGTTGGCGGCGGCGTGCTTGCGCATGACCCGCTTGTGGGCGTCGGAGTTCTTGGCGTAGCCCTCGTAGGGGCCCACGACGCCCGCCAGCTCGGCGCTGCGCTTGTAGGCGGTGCCGGTCATCAGCGAGGTGATGGCGCCGGCCACGGCGCGGCCGCCGTCGGAGTCGTAGGCGTGGCCGGTGGCCATCAGCAGGGCACCGAGGTTGGCGTAGCCGATACCCAGCTGCCGGAAGGCCCTCGTCGTCTCGCCGATCTTCTCGGTGGGGAAGTCGGCGAAGGTGATAGAGATGTCCATCGCCGTGATGATCAGCTCGGTCAGCTTGACGAAGGAGGCGATCTCGAAACCGTCGTCCTCGTCGAGGAACTTCAGCAGGTTGATCGACGCCAGGTTGCACGACGAGTTATCCAGGTGGACGTACTCGGAGCAGGGGTTGCTCGCGGTGATACGCCCGCTCTCGGGCGCGGTGTGCCAGTCGTTGATGGTGTCGTCGTACTGGATACCGGGATCGGCGCACTCCCATGCGGCCTTGGCCATGCTCGCGAACAGCTTCTTGGCGTCGACGGTGGCCACGGCCTCGCCGGTGGTGCGGGAGGTCAGCCCGAAGTCGGAGCCGGAGTCCACGGCGCGCATGAAGGCGTCGGAGACCCGCACCGAGTTGTTGGCGTTCTGGTACTGGACGCTGAACATGTCGGCGCCGCCGAGGTCGACGTCGAACCCGGCGTCGCGCAGGGCGCGGATCTTGTGCTCCTCGCGCGCCTTGGTCTCGACGAACTCCTCGATGTCGGGGTGGTCGACGTCGAGGACGACCATCTTGGCGGCGCGGCGGGTGGCGCCGCCGGACTTGATGGTCCCGGCCGAGGCGTCGGCGCCGCGCATGAACGACACCGGACCCGATGCGGTGCCGCCGGAGGTCAGCAGCTCCCGGCTGGAGCGGATGCGCGAGAGGTTCACGCCCGCGCCGGAGCCGCCCTTGAAGATGATCCCCTCTTCCTTGTACCAGTCGAGGATCGACTCCATGGTGTCGTCCACGGAGAGGATGAAGCACGCCGAGACCTGCTGCTTCGAGGCGGTTCCGACGTTGAACCAGACCGGGGAGTTGAAGCTGAAGTACTGGTTGACCAGAGCGTGCTTGAGCTCGTGGTCGAAGATCTCGGCATCCTCGTCGGTGGCGAAGTAGCCGCCGGCCTTGCCGGTCCCGGTGTAGGTGCCGGCCACGCGGTCGACGAGCTGCTTGAGGCTCCACTCGCGCTCGGGGGTGCCCAGCGCGCCGCGGAAATACTTGCTGGCGACGATCTGGGTCGCGTTCATCGACCAGGACGCGGGGAACTCCACGCCTCGCTGCTCGAAGTTGACCGAGCCGTCGCGCCAGTTCGTCATGACGACGTCTCGGCGCTCCCACTCGACCGCGTCGTAGGGGTGGACGCCGGGCCGGGTGAAGATGCGCTCCATCTTCAGTCCCTTTCGGCGGTCCTTCCCCTTGCGGGCCGCCCCGCTAGCGGTCTCAGTCATCTCGCTCCCCCTGCTCCTCGTCGCGTACCCGGTTCAAGCACCCATCCGCCCGGCGCCGGATGCGGTGCGTCGTGCTCGCCTCGGCCGTTCTCCGCGGCCCAGTCCTGCTCAGCCCAACTCCTCTTCTCCGTCCTCGGCCGGCCGCTCCTGTTCCGGCCCGCTGCGCTCGCGCCCCGCACGCAGCAGCTCGATCTCCTTCTCGAAGTCCGCCAGCGACTCGAAGCCGCGGTAGACGGACGCGAAGTGCAGGTAGGTCACCTCGTCGAGCTCGCGAAGAGGGCCCAGTATCGCCAGCCCGATCTCGTGTGCGGGCACCTCGGCCACGCCCTGGGAGCGGATCTCCTCCTCGACCCGCTGCCCCAGCTGGGCCAGCTCGTCCTCGGTGACCGGCCGGCCCTGGCAGGCGCGCCGCACACCCGCGACGATCTTGCTCCGCGAGAACGGCTCGGTCACACCCGAGCGCTTGGCCACCATCAGCAGGACCGTCTCCTGCGTGGTGAAGCGGCGCTCGCACTGCGGGCAGGACCGCCGCCGCCGGATGGCCGAGCCGTCCTCGGCCGAACGGCTGTCGATCACCCGGGAGTCCGGTTTGCGGCAGAACGGACAATGCACGCCGACGCACCTCCCCCGGTATGGCTGACTCCTCCCGGCCCCGGACGGCCGCTGCTCAGCGCGGCCCGCTTTCGCGGGATGCGCCGTCCGGCGGGCGCTCCGGTGGCCGACCCCCGTTCGGGACCGCCCGCGCGACAGGCGATCCACGAGGATCACGTACCTACTAAAGCACAATTTCTAGGCTGCGTATTCCAATGCAAGCACTAGATGTTGTGGTTAACCTACGACCGCCCCACCCACTACGCAAGCCCCTGAAGCGAGTGGCGGGCGAGCGCCGCAGGTCATCGCGGGCAAACCACGAGAGGTGGCCGGACGGGCCCGGTACGTGCCCGTGCGCGCGGCCGTTCTCCTGTGCGCATGCCCACAGCCGCACACGGCGCGCCGCGGGGGCGGCGACGGCGCGCGGCGGCGGCACCGGCCGGACGCGCACGGGGGTCGGCTCGGCGCCGGCCGAACGGGCGGCGCGGTCGACCGGGCGGGCGAGTGGGAGGCCACTGCGGCGGCGGCCGGTGGATACCCTACTCGCCCGGCGGCACCCGCGAACCCGCCCCACGCCGGACCCGCCGACGGCCCCCCGGGCCCCGGCACCGTCGACTGACTCGTAGCCATCGCAAGAGGAAATCGCCCTTCACGATGGCTACAAGATCGACGGGGCCCTCAGGTGGTCTCGCGCGGGCGCCAGTTGCGGCCGCGGCCCGCCTTGCGCGGTTTGCGGGGCAGGCGCTGCATCTCGGCCTCGTTTCCGGTCGTGGAGCCGTCCTCGGCGGCTTCCGGGTCCTGCCGGACGGCTCCGTCCGGCTGCTCCGGCGCGTCCGCGGCTTCTGCGGATGCCTCGGCCGCCGGGGGGCGCGGGGAGGCGCCTCCTCCGCCGGAGCCGTCGCGGCGGGTCCGGTCGGAGTCGGACCGTCGGGCGGGCCGTGCGCCCTCGCCCGGATCGGCCGGGAGGGAGGCTGCGGCGGACGCGGCCGTTCCGGTCCCCGGCCCTGCGTCCGGTCCGGTGTCCGTTTCGATGTGAGCCGACGCCTCCGCGGCGGTGGCGCCATCGCCCGACGCAGCTCCTGCCGCCGCGGTCTGGTCGTGCGCGGCGCCACCGGACTTCGCCAGGCGCATGCGGCGCACCCGCGCCGCCCGAGCGGTGGCGTCCTGCGCCCGCTTCCCGGCGGCGCCCCGGCCCGACGTGCCCGACGGGTCCTGCGCCCGCTTCCCGGCGCCGCCCGAGCCCCGGGTGCCCGACGGGTCCTGCTCCGCCCCCCCACCGGGCCGTGCGGGGCGAAGGGGCTGGGCCGACTCTTCCGGCTCCTGCGGCCGGTCGTCGCCACCGCCCGCGGCGGACCCCGCCTCGGCCGCGTCGTCCGCGGCGGCGGCGGCACCGGCGGCCGGGGGCGCGGGCGCGTCCCTTCGCGGCAGCCGGGACACCGGCCCGACCGGCACCGCCGCCCCCGGCCCGGCCCGGTCGGGCCCGGGTCCGGCGCCGTTCCCGTGCGACGGCCGTTCCGCGCTGCCCGCCCCATCGACCACGGCAGACGATTCGTCCGCGGCCTCCTCGGGAGCGGCGGGCTCCGCCCCGCGCGCGGCATCGCCCGACGGCGCCGCGCCCTTGCGCGGCAGTCGGGACACCGGGCCCGCGGGAGTCCGTTGCACGTCCGCGCCGCGGTCGGCCGCGTCCTCGGCCGCGCCCGAGGCGGACGACCGCGCAGCGGCCTCGGCCGGCTGCCCGGACGCGTCGGCCACTCGGGGCGCCGCCGTGTCCGCGACTCCCGCGGTGTCCGCCGGGATGCCTGAGGACGCCTTCGCCGTGTCGGGCGCCTCGTCCGCGCCCGCTGCGGCCGCGGCACCGGCGTTCTTCGACCCGGCGCCGACGACGCCCGCGTCGGCTCCCTCCGCCGGGGCGGCGGTGCCGGACACTCCACCGCCGGACTCCGCCGCGGCTCCGCTTCCCGCGTGCTCGGCACCCGCACCGGCCACCGCCTCGGTGCCGTCCCCGGCCCCGGCCGTTCCGCCCGGTCGGCCCCCCGGCGCCAGCGCTGCGGTGAACCCGCTCAGATCGGTCACCCGCTCCGTGCGCCGCTGCCGCTCACGGTGCCCGTCCGCGGCCGCGCGGGCACCCGCTGCGCGCGCCTTCCCCGCTTTCGCCGGCTTGGCGGGAGCCGCGGGTTCCTCCGCCTGCGAGTCGCGCTCTGCCGCCGCGTCCTTTTGCGCCGCGTCCTGCTGCGCCGCCTGCCGGTCGGCTTCGAGCCGCTCGGGCTCCTGCAGCGCCGACGGCGCGGCGCTCGCCGCAGCCGCTTCATCGGCCGCCGCCTCGGTCGCCTCGGCGAACGGCGCGTCGAGCGCGCGGGGGGCGGGCGGGGTACTCGCGGTCGCGCGCTGCGCGGGCTGAGCGTGCCGGTAGGCGCGAACGGCGGCCGCCACCTCGCTCTGCTGCGACCCCGGCCACGAGGCGTGGTGGAGGGTGCTGAGCGGCGGGCTGGTCTCGGTGATCAGCCCGTCGGCCGAGACGTGGCAGCTTCCGCCCAGGGGCCAGCGACCCGTCAGCACAGCCGTGATCCCGCTCCGACGGCCGTGCAGGAGCAGGCCGGAAAGCGCCGTCTCATGGCGCGCGTCGTTGTCGGTCAGCAGCACGAGCGGCTGCCCCTCGGAGGGGGTGCCCGGGTCGGCGGCGCGATCGTGCAGTTCGCGCTGCAGCTCGGTCAGGGCCTCCTCCATGGAGTCGGTGAGCCGCACCGGCGCGCAGGGGTGGGCCTGCAGTACTCCGTAGGCTTCGGGACCGAGCAGCTGGACCGCGTAGGTCGAGGTCATGATGACGCGGGCGGGCCGCTCCGCCGGGTCGCCCAGCGCGTTGACGACCAGCCGCCGCGCGGCCGCCCGCGCGCCCGGTCCGGTCAGGCCGATCCCCGGGACGTGGTCCAGTTCGACCGTAACCCGCTCGTCGATGTCGGGAGCCGGTTCGGGCCGGGGAGGGATCGGCGGCAGGGCGCGGCGCTCGCTGTCGCCCGGACTCCGGCGCAGTTTCGGCAGCGTCAGCCGAAGCCGGGGCACGCCGGACCCCCGGCGCCCCGCCGCGTAGCCGCCCACGATGCCCGCGACGGCCAGCGCTCCGGCGGTGGCCGCGTCGGGAACCTCCACCATCACCACCGGCGTGCTCTGCGCCGGCGCGGTGCCGTCGCCGGCGGCCTCGCCACCCGCCTGCTCGCCTGTGTCCTGCCCGTTCGCGGCGGCCGCTCCGGCGGGGGCGCCCGCCGCGCTGGCGGCGTCGGCCGTGTCGCCGCCTCCCGCCGCCTGCGCGTCCGCGCCCGGCTCTCCGCCGCCGCCCGCACCGTGGTCGCCGCCCGCCGGAGCGTCCTGGTTCCGGCCGACCGAATCGCCCGCACCCTCGGCGCCGTCCTGCGGGGCCTGGGTACCGGCGGCGTCGGCGCCGCCGTTCCCGCCGACGGCGGCGACCTCATAGGCGATCTCGATCCGGCGCTGCGCTTGGGCGTCCCCGTCGCGCTGCTGCCGGGATCCGGCGCCCTCCGTCTCGATCTCGGGCGCGTCGTCGCCGAGCCGCTGGCGCAGGTAGTCGGCCGCGCTCTCCGCCCGCTCTCGGGAGAGTTCCCGGTTGACCGCGTCCGGGCCGGACGGGTCGGTGTGGCCGCTGATGCGCACCGGGGCGCCGGTGCGGCCGAAATCGCGGACCATGTCGGCCACGCCGTCGAGGTCTTGGCGCATCGGGTCGCTCAGCGCGGCCGACTCGAAGGCGAAACCGGCCACCGTGCGGGACCGCTCGGCGGTCCATTCGGAGTCGGCGGCGGGGGTCTGCGGCGCACCGTCGGGCGTGTCCTCCCGGCCCCTGGTGTCCGGCGGGCTCTCGTCGTCGGTCTGCGTGCCCGGTTCGACGTCCTGTACCTGCACCGTGTCGGCCAAGGCGCTCGCGGGAGCCGCGACGGTCGCGCCCAGCGCGGTGGCTGCCACCACCTGAATCGGGCCCAGCGGGCGGAACCGCAGCCCGCCGCCGCGCGCCCGCGCGAGCGCCTCGGCGCCGAGCGCCGCTCCGTACAGCCCCCACACCGCCCACAGCACAACGATGAGCAGCGCCGTGGGCACCCCCGGCGGCAGCGCGAAGCTGCGCAGGTGGACGACAACGCTCTCCCAGCTCAGGTCCGGTTGCGGCCAGGGAAGCTGCCACAGCAGCACGTAGGGGATCCCGATCAGGACGGCCGAGGCGAGCAGCAGCGCGCTCAATCGGCGGAAGGTGCTCATGTCGCCTCCACGGTTCGCTACGCGACGGGTCGGTTGTAGGGGCGTGCGGTCGCGGTCGCCTCCACGGTCGTGGAGCCGATCGGCAGGAGCGCGAAGTCGTATCCGATCGAGCAGGTGACGGTCACAGTGTCCCCTTCGACGGAGACGGTTCCGGTGGTGCCGGAGTCGGTGAGGAACGCCCGGGCGGCCGCGCCCGCGGCGATCGGGTCCAGGTCCACCTGCCGGGATCCGGCGCGGTAGGCCTCCCAGTCGATGTGCTGGACTCCGGCGCGGGCGGCCTCCTGGGCGAGCAGGTCGGCCCGGGTGTGGGCGCGGAGCACGCCCCCGCCGTCGAAGACCAACCCCAGGCACAGCAGGAAGGCCGCGGTCATGACGACGACGAACGCGGTCGCTTGGCCGCCCTCGGAGCGCGCGGCCCGCCTGCCGGGCCCGCGCGCGGGTCCGGCGGTGCGGCGCGCGGCCGCTGCGGCGCTCACGGCTGCCCCCGGAAGGTGTCGACGACCACCGTGGCCTCGCCCTCGACCGTGTGGGTGCCGGGCAGCGCCAGCCCGCTCAGGTCGCCCAGGCCGATATGGCAGTCCAGGACGGCGGTGACGGCGCCGCCGGGAGCCAGCCCGCCGTGGTCCAGCGTGAGCGTGTACTCGGAGCAGGCGAGCCCGTGGCTGTCCAGCGCGGCCGCTGCGGTCTCGGCGGCCGCGGCCTCGGCTCGGGCGGTCGAGCGCTGCATCGAGGCGGCCCGCGCCGCGGCGTGGGCGACCTCGTCGGCGGTGGCCTCGGCCCGGGTGACGCGCCCGGCCAGGATCATCAGCATGGCGAACAGGATGAGCATCGGGGTGAGGATGGTCAGCTCCACGGCCATCGAGCCGCGCTGCGCGTCGCGCGGGCTCACAGCGGCCCTCCCCCGGTGTCCGCCGCCCCCGGGGCTCCGCCGCCCTCGGGCTCGACGAAGCGCTCGGTGGGCGCGGTCAGCTCGTGGCGCACCGGCCAGCTGATGCCCGGGATCAGGGACGGGACCTCCGCCTCGACGACCACCCGCACGTTCTCCGGTCCGCGTTCGATCGCGATGCTGCGGTGGGAGAGCAGGCTGCCGCCGAGGCTGTCCGCTGCGGCCTCGGCTTCGGCCTGGGCGCCGTCGCCCTGCACGGCGCGGGCGGCCTCGACCGCGCGGCGGGCGACGCTGCCCGCCACGTGGTCTCCGTGCGCCCACACCGCCGCCTGCAGCACGAGCAGGACCAGCAGCATCATCAGGGGCGTGGCGATGGCCAGTTCGACGCTGCCGCGGTCGTCGGCGGCGCCGCGGCGCCCGTTGAGCAGGCACACGGTTCAGTCCAGGGAGAAGGATTCGGCCTTCTCGATGACCTGCGCCGAGATCGCGCCGACGGCGGTGACGGCCATGAGCGCCAGTACCGCGATCACCAGCACGGTCTCGGTGGAGTAGCCGCCGTCGCCGCGACCGCGAAGGCGGCGCGGGTCAAGCAGTCGGCGCAGGTAGTTCATCGGCACTCCTCAGTGCGGTTGCGGTGTCGCGGACATCGGGGGTCGCTCCGGGGCGGCGACGGGCCGGTGGTCGGCGGGGGTGCGCGCCGCCCCGAGCGGGGGCGGCCGCCGGTGCGGGGCCTGTTCCCTCCGGCCGGTTTCATCGGTGCTCCCCCGTCTCCGGTTCGCCGGTTCCGCCTGGGTTCGGTGCTGCAGTTCACAGACTGGTCAGGATGTGGGTGAGCGCCGGGTAGCCGAGCAGGCCGAGGAACCCGGCGAACAGCAGGACGACGGGCAGGCTCATCCGCTCCGTCGCGGATTGGGCCTCGGCGTCGAGTTCGGACAGGAACTGAGTGCGCAGGGTCTTGGCCTTGGCGGCGAGGGAGCCGCGCACCCGGGCGCCGTCGGCTCCGGCCAGCTGGAGGCTCGCGGCCAGCTCAGCGAACTCCGTCGTGTCGTAGTGCTCGGCGAGGTCGCGCAGGGCCGACCAGGCGGGCCGGCGTCGCAGCGCGGCGATCCGCAGCGAGTCGCGGATGCGGCCGATGGCCCAGCCGCCGCCGGCGGAGGCCGCGTCGGAGAGCGCCCCGTTGACCCCGGCCCCGCCGGCCAGTGCGACCACGACCAGGTCGGCGAACGCGGCCAAGGCGTGGCGCATCTGCTCGCGGCGTTTGCGGGCCTCGTCGCGCAGGGACAGGTCGGGCGCCAGCCAGGCGATTCCGGCGAACACGGCCCAGGCCGCCGTTGCCCACAGCGAGCCGACGTCGACACCCGCTGCTGCCAGCGGCACCGCCAGCAGCGGCGGCAGGCCGACGCCGAGCACGAGACCGGTGGCCTTTTCGGCGAGGTAGGCGGCCGGGTCGCGTTCGCAGATCGCGAGGTCGCGGCGGGCGCGGGCACCGGGCAGGCCCATGGCCGCCATCAGCGGGGCGCTGACGGCGCCGAGGCGGGCGACCGCTCCCTGCTGGGCGGTGCGCGCCGGGTGCACGGCGCGGGGCGGCGGCGGGTCGGCCAGCCGCTCGCCGAGTGAGGGCCGGGAGAAGCGGACGGCCAGCAGCAGCCATAGTCCCAGCCCGATCGCGCAGCCGGCGACGGCGGCCAGCAGCAGGGCAGGGCCGTTCATGCCGACACCTCCGCGGTTTCGCCGATGGCGGCGGGATCCTGCGGCGCGAGCACGCGCGGTCCCTGGCGCGGCCGGGACAGCCGCACCATCCACGTCAGGGCCGCCGCCCAGACGCCGCCGATCGCGGCGAGCACGAGCTGGCCCAGCAGCGTGTCGAACGGCTCCAGGTAGTCGGGGCTGAACAGCAGCAGGGCCGCGGCCGTGCCGAGGGTGACGGCGATGATGATGCGCGTGGAGGTGCGTACCCGGGAGCGGCCGGCCGCGACGCGAACGAGCATCGCCGCCTGTTCGCGGGCCGCCTCGGCCAGGGTGCCGAGAAGAACACCCAGGTCGGTGGCGTGGCGGGAGGCGGCGGTGGTCAGTGCCGCGGCGACCAGGTCGGCGATGGGGTTGTCGACCTCGTCGGCGAAGTCGGTCAGCGCCTGCTGCGGCGGCCGCCCCTGGCGCAGGGCCTCGGCGAGCCGGGCGACCTCCTCACGGATGCTCTCGGGCGCGATGGGCACGGTCGAGGCGATCGCCTGGTGCAGTCCGGACGCACCCGCCATCAGGTCGCGCAGCATCTCCGCCCAGGCCGCCACCGCCTCCACGCCGGCGACATGCGTGTCGTAATCGCGGTCGGGCCCCAGAACACCGGGCAGCCACCAGGCGCCCAGCCCGGCCAGCACACCGGCGACCGGCCATCCGGTCACGGTCCACACCAGCAGCCCGGCCGCCACGGCGAGGACCAGGCGCAGCGGCCGCCGCCTGCCCAGCAGCAGGGTGCGCGGCGACAGCCGGTTGCGCCGTGTCGAAGGCGGGGCGGACGCGAGCGCGAGGAGCGTGAGCCACAGTCCCGCCCCGGCCAGCGCTCCGCAGACCGCCGCGACGGCGGCCCCGGTCGCCTCCCCGCTCATGCGGGCCACCCGCCCACGCCCATGCCACCGCTGAGCTGGGCGACGTCGAAACCGGCTTCGGAGAGCGCGTCGACGGTGACCGGGCTCGGCGGTGCCGCGGGCAGCGATCCGCCGCCGCGGTCCCGGCGGAATATCTCGTTGGAGACGACGTTCTGCCCCTCGGCGCCCACGACCTCGCGGATGCTGGTGACGACGCGGCCTCCGGTGGGCCGCGCCGACACGTGCACGACGAGGTGCACCGCGGCTGCCACCAGAGACGCCGTGGCGTCCAGCGGCAGCCGCTCGGCCGACTGGGCGGCGTAGGCGCCGAGCTTGGTGAAGGCGCCCGCGGAGTCGGCGGCGTGCAGGGTGGTGAGGCTGCCGTCGTTGCCCTGGCTCATCGCGTTGAGCAGCGGAACCGTCTCGTGGCCGCGGGTCTCGCCGACGATGACGCGGTCGGGCGACATGCGCAGAGCGGCGCGCACCAGGTCCGCGATGGTGATCTCGCCCGCGCCCTCGACGTTGGCCGGGCGGGCCTGCAGGGCAACGCAGTCGGGGTGGGCCTCCACGTCGCGGTCCAGGCCCAGCTCGAAAACGTCTTCGATGGTGACCAGGCGCTCGGTCGGCGGGATCTCGGCGGCGAGCGCGCGGACGAGGGTCGTCTTCCCGGCGCCGGTCCCGCCGGTGACCACCATGTTGCGGCGGGAGCGGACGGCGGCGCGCAGCAGCCGCTCCGACAGGGCGTCCAGGGTGCCCAGGTCGCGGAGTCTGCTGAGCGTGGTGCTGGTGTGGCGGTGGCGGCGGATGGATACAGCGGGCGCGCGGGCGACGTCCATGATGGCGTTCATCCGCTCGCCGCCGGGCAGCGGCATGTCCAGGATGGGCGCTCCGGGGTCGAAGCGGCGCTCGCCGGTGACCGACTCGGCGGCGATGCGCCGCACGAGCGCGACCAGCTCCTCGGAGGTCTCGAACATCGGAGGGCGGCGCTCGCGGCTGCCGTCGCCGTAGCGCACCCACACCTGGGTGCCGTTGCAGTTGATGTTCTCGATCCCGGGGTCGTCCAGCAGGGGCTGGAGCGGCCCGAGCCCGCACACCTGGGCCAGGGCGCGGGAGGCGATCACCTCTTCGGCGTCCTGGTCCAGCACGGCTCGGCCTTGGGACAGGGCGGCGCGCGCGGCCTCGTCCAGGACCTGGGCGATGACGCGTTCGGCGTGGTGGCGGTAGTCCTTGGTGTCGGTCTCCTCGCCGCTCAGCAGGTCGCTCAGGCGGCGCCCGGCCTCGGCGGCCACCCATGCGGTCCACGCGGCTTCGCGCTCGGCGCGTTCGGGGTCGGCGAAGCGGTCGAAGCGTCCGCCGAGCCCGGTGAGGTCGGTCTCGCTCAATTGGCCCTCCGGTGGCTCACGGTTGCGTGTCCGGTCCGCGGGCGCCGCTCGGCGGCTCCGCCGCGGCGTAGCGCTGTGCGCGCGGCTGCGGGGGCGGAGGCTGCGGCGCCGCCGCGTCCGGCGCGGCGACGGTGCGCGCCAGGGCGAGCGCGGCCTTGAACAGGGGACGGCGGGCAGGGCGCCGGAGGTGGGCCTCTCCGCGCAGGAACGCGGCGCTTTGCCGGTCGAGCGGGATGCGGCCGCTCCATACGGGCAGGCCCAGGGCCGAGCCGAACTCGTCGGTGGAGCCGGAGCCGCCTGCGACGACCACGCGCAGCCGCTCGACGGACTCGGCGAGGGGGGCCGCCGACTGCTGGACCCGGCGCAACTGGGCGGTGTCGTCGGCGACGATCAGCAGCGCCTCCCCGGCGTGAGCGGCGATGTGGGCGGTCGGGGTACGGGGAGCGAGGCGTCCCAGGTCCGCGAGCACGGCGGGCCGCTGCCCGGCGGCATCGGCGGCCGGGGGGTCGGCGGGCGCCGCCGTGAGTGCCGGGTTGTTGGTGGCCAGCAGTTGCACGGCGCCGCCCGCGGGATCGGCGGAGGCGGGTCCGGGGCAGACGGACAGGCCGCCGGGCAGGGTCTGGCTGTAGGCCGCGGGGTCCGCCTGCGGGCCGGCACCGCGGTGGCGGGTCGCGGCTGCGAGGTCGGTGACGCCGGGCGACGGCTGGAGCCGGTGCCAGGCGGCGACGTCGCCGCCGGAGGCGTCGGCCTCGACCAGTACCGCTCCGGCCGGGTCGGGCCAGACCGCGGCCAGCGCCAGCGCCGTGACGCTGACGCCGGGCGCCCCGCCCAGCGAGAAGAGGGCGACGGTGCGGCCCATCAGCTCTGCCCCCTCGGCCGGACCTGCACCACCGCGGCGCGTTCGGCGGCCGCGGCGGCGGAGACCTGCCCGGCGGCGTCGGCGTCGACGACGAACTCGACGCTCGCCGAACCGTCGGTCTCGGAGATCTCCACGGACTGGACCCGGGCGGGGTAGGCGGTGACGCCGGAACCGGACGCCGGCCCGGCGCTCTCGCCGCCGGCCGCGCCGCCCGACCCCGCAGCGCCGGAACCGGCGCCGGAAGCGGAGTCGTCGACGAGGACGACGGAGACGGCGGCGCCGCGCTCCAGGGAGACGGGGAAGCGGCCGGGGGCCAGCACGGCGCCGACGACGGCCTTGCCGTCGGCGGGGTACTCGGCGCTCGGGCCGAGAGCGGACTCGGGCAGCACGCCGCCCTCGGGAACGGGGACGGTCAGCGTGCTGCCGACGGCGTCCTGCAGGCTCCCCTCCTCGACGACGGAGACGCCCGGACTGACGGACATGCGCGCCACCTCCAGGTCGGCGGCGGTGAGGACGTGGCCCGCGGACAGGTCGCCTCCGGCCACCAGGACGGCCTCGCGCTCGTCGAGACGCTCCACGGCGGCGACGCCCGCCAGAGCGCCCGCGGCCATGATCGCCACGCCCAGGCCGAGCCAGCGCCACCGGCGCGGCCCGCTGCCCAGCAGGCGCACCTGCGGCGGTCCGGTCGTGGGGCGGCTTTCGGCCGCCGCGGGCCGCGCGCCGGTGGTCGTGCTCACCGTGTCCTCCTTGTCGTGGGGTGTGTCAGGGGCGCGGCCCGGCGCCGGGGCGGCATAGCGCCCGCTCGGGGGGTCATGCCCCGCTCCCGGTCACCAGGCCTTGGGACTCCTCCACGGCGAGTTCGGTCTCGGACCGCGTCGTCACGGCGTCGAGTCGGCCGCTCTCGCCGTTGGAAAGCTCCCATTCGATGTCCCAGCTGATCTCGGCCGCCACGGTGTAGGTGCCGCTGTCCTGGGAGGCGGAGGAGCGGGTGTAGACGTGGCCGCAGTCGGGCGAGGCCGCGTCGGGGGCGTGCACGGCGGGGTCGAAGGGGGTGCCGGGGCCGTCGCAGTTGAACTCGGTTCCGTCGCCCGTCGTCCAGCGCGTGGAGCGGGGGGTGGCGGTCAGTGTCAGGCCCAGGTCCGGGACGTCGGCCTCGGCGGTGGCGGGCTGCCACTCCTGCTCGTCGACCCACAGCCACACCGGCGTCTTGACCAGGATCAGGTCGTCCGCGGCCGGGGAGGAGGAGATCGCGGGGCGCGGCAACTCGAAGGAGTCCATGGACTCGACGATGAGCGCGACGGGGTCGGCGGGTGCGTCCTCACCTCCGCTGTAGTCGATCGACTCCCAGTCGATGGCGTCCCAGTCGACGGAGTCCCAGTCCACTGCGTCCCAGTCGACGGCCCCCCAGTCGACGGAGTCCCACTGGTCGGCGGTCTGCGAGCCGGCGTCCCCTTGCGCGGGCGCGGGGCCGTCGTCCCCGGAGGAGGCGGCGTCGTGCTGCAGGTACTTCAGCAGAATGTCGCAGCCGGCTCCGCCCTCGCTGCCGCACTCGATCTGGCCGAGGAACGAGTCGCCCGTGGCGGGGGTGTCGGCTCGGGCGGCGCTGGACGCGGCCAGGACGAGCACGGCGGCCGCCAGGGAGGCCGATCCTGCCTGTCTCAACATGTTCCGGGCTCCCATATCCGTAGTTCGCTCACACGCCAGGCGAGGCCGTCGTGGACCAGGCCGGCCTCCACCCGCCGCGGGCCGCTCCCCGGCGACGCCGGGCCTGCGCCCAGGTTCCACGCGGAGTCGTCCAGGCAGTCGGTGACGCGTGCGCTGTCGGCGCCGGTGATCTCCGCTTCGGGGGCGAGTTCCGGTGCGCCGGTGACCTGGTGGCCGTCCGCTCCGGCCAGCGCCTCGCTCAGCAGCAGCAGGGCCGCGCCGGTGGCGTAGCGGTCGAGTTCGCCGGTGGCACCGCCGCCTTTGCGGGAGGCCGCCGCGGCTTCCTGCCACATCGCGGTGTAGGCGTCCAGCGCAGCCTGCCGGTCGCCGGCGGCGCTGGCCGAGGGACGGGCCCCTCCCGCCGCGGGTGAGCCGTCGGCTCCGGGTGGTGTCCCGGCGCCGGTGGAGCAGCCCGCGACCAGCACAGCGGACAGCGCGCAGCCTGCGACGGCCCGAAGTGCGGCCCTGTCTGCCGGGCGGCCGCGCTCAGGCGCCCAGTGCGGGGGCACGGCGCCGGTCCTTGGCTGCATTCGATCCCATCCCAGGAGCTCCGTTCGGCGGCCTCTACCGGTGGCCGGCGACACGCCCGGAGGGCGGCTGCGGAGGCGGCCGCGCGCGGAAACCGTGGACGTCGCGCCGGGGGCGCCGCCGCTCGGGTATCCGATCGCCGGCTGCCGCGACTCACGTCGCGCGTGTGTGGTGGTGCCTTTGGTATCTCTTGGCTTTGCGTAACTTTATAGAAGGTAATTGTTGCAAACAAGAGTGGGCAACTGAACACCACACTACAACAACCTAAATCACACAGACCCCCAAGTACGTCCGCGCACCAGCGACAGGGAGTCCCGCCGCTCAGGGTTCCACGGTCACCTTGATGGCGCTGCCCGCGGCGACCGTCTCGATCGCCTTGGGCACCTCGCCCAGCCCCAGTCGCTCGGTGATCAGATCGGCCACCGGCACCGCACCCGAGGCCACCAGCTCCAGGGCGCGCCGGTTGTGCGCGGGACTGGAGCCGTTGGCGCCGAGGATCGACAGTTCGCGGTAGTGCACCGCGTTGGAGTCGAGCGGGATCACCGGATCGTCCTTCGGCAGCCCGCCGAAGAAGCTGATGCGCCCCCGGCGCGCCGCCATCCGCACCGCGTCTTCCTGCGCCCGGTTGGAAGCCGCGGCGGTGATGACCACATCGGGTCCCCGACCACCGGTCAGCCGCAGCACCTCCTCGACGGGGTCTCCGGCGATCGCCGCGTCCGGCGACACCACTGCGGCGGACATGTCCAACCGCTCGCGGTTCAACTCGACCAGGAACACCCGCGCGGCGCCCCGGGCGCGTGCCATGCGCACATGCATGCACCCGACGGGCCCGGCGCCGGTTACGACCACCGTGTCGCCCTCGCCCACCCCCGCGATCTCCTGGCCGTTGAGCACACACGCCAGCGGCTCCGCGACGGAGGCCTCCGCGAACCCGATACCGTCGGGGATCCGGTTCACCCCGCCGACCGCCAGGACCTTGGCAGGTACCACCAAGTACTCGGCGAACCCGCCGTCGTAGTGGTAGCCCATCGACTCCTGGTTCGGGCAGATCGTCTGCCGGCCGCGCGTGCAGTCCGTGCACGCGCCGCACGGGATGGCGGCGATCACCTGCACCCGGTCGCCGGTGCTCCACCCGGCCGCGCCCCGTCCCGCCTGGACGACTTCTCCGGCGATCTCGTGCCCGATGACCCGCGGCGGCACGATGTGGTGGTGTCCGTGCCGGTGGATCTTCACGTCCGTGCCGCAGGTGGAGCAGTTGCGGACCCTGATCTTGAGCTCGCCCTCTCCGGCCTGCGGTTCGGGCGCCTCCTCCAGGCGGATGTCGCCGGGGGCGTAGAAGCGGGCGACCAACATGGCTTCCCTCTCTCTCATCGTGCTGCTCAGACTGCTCGTGCTGTGCCGGGGTGCGGCACGGCGGTCCGACGGGACACCGGGTCGGCGGCCGGTCCGCCCGGTGCGTCGCGCGCCGCGGTGCCCGCCCCGCCGGACCGGGTCGGGCACCGCCGGGTACAGCGCAGCGCGCTAGGAGGCCGGTTCGGTCCCGACCGGGCTCAGCAGCTCCACGACGGTGGCGGCATCCTCGGCCTGCCGCAGCCGCTCGGCCTTGGCCGGGTCGGACAGCACCCGCGCCAGCGCGGCGAGGACACCGGTGTGCTCGTCGCCGTGCGCGGCGATGCCGATCGCGACGACGGCCCGGTGGCCGTCCCAGTCGACCCCGTCGGGGAACTGCACGAACGCCAGTGCGGTGCGCTTGACCAGCGCACGCGCCGCGTCGGTGCCGTGCGGGATGGCCACTCCCTCACCGATGTAGGTCGGCACGGAGCGCTCGCGTTCGTGCATCGTCGGCAGATAGGCGGCCTGCACCGCGTCGAGCCGGAGCAGGAGGCGCCCGCACAGGTCCACGGCCTCGGCCTTGTCCCGGGCGGTGCGGCCCAGCCACACCGCCTCGGGGCCGATCCGCAGGTCAGTCGGCAATGGTCTCGCCTTCCCGGACGGCCTGCTCCACGCGCGCGAACGCCGGGTCGCCCAGGAACATCTGAAAGCCGATGACGACGGTCCCCGGCTGGGCCGAACGCGCCCGCGACACCAGGCCGGAGTGGCACAGCACCAGGTCGGCGTCGTCGGGGATCCGGTCGACGGAGGCGTGCTCCACGGCCACCCCGTGCGGCGACAGGGACTTCGACATCTGCGAGGTCAGCAGGACGCTGCTGCCCATGCCCGCGTCGCAGGCGACGACGACCTTCTTGATGTCGGAACCGTTGATGCTGCTCATTGCTGTGCCTCCGCGTTGCTGCGCTGCGCCTTCTCCTTGTTGCGCTCCGGACGGCCGAAGCCGAGCAGGAGGGAGGCGACGATGAACGAGACGATGGTCGCCGCGGCCACGCCCGCCAGTACGGACAGGTGGCCGCCGCGGGGAGTGACCGCCATCAGGGCGATGATGCTGCCCGGCGACGGCGTCGAGACGGTCCCGGCGCCCAGCAGCATGAAGGTGGTGACACCTGTGATGCCGCCGGCGATCGCGGCCACGATCAGCTTGGGCTGAGCCAGGATGTAGGGGAAGTAGATCTCGTGGATGCCGCCCAGGAAGTGGATCACGATGGCGCCGGGCGCGGTCGAGCGGCTGACCTTGGGCCCGAAGAGCATGCAGGCGAGCAGCACGCCCAGGCCCGGCCCCGGATTGGTCTCAATCAGGAACTCGATGGCCTGCCCGGTCTCGGACACCCGGGCGGCGCCCAGCGGCGCGAAGACGCCGTGGTTGATGGCGTTGTTCAGGAACAGCACCTTGGCGGGCTCGACGATGAACGAGACCAGCGGGAGCAGTTGGAGGTCGATCAGCGCCTGCACGCCGCTGCCCAGCACCTCGGTGATCGTCTGGACGACGGGGCCGATACCGAAGAGGCCGACGACCGCCATCGCGCCGCCGAGGATGCCCGCGCTGAAGTTGTTGTAGAGCATCTCGAAGCCGGCGTGGATGCGCGGGCGCGCCACCTTGTCGAGGAGCTTGGTCAGATAGGCCGCGAGCGGGCCGATGATCATGGCGCCCAGGAACATCGGCACGTCGGATCCGACCACCACGCCGATGGTGGCGACCGCGCCGACGACGGCGCCGCGCTGCTCGTAGACGAGGCGGCCGCCGGTGTAGCCGATCAGCAGGGGCAGCAGCGTGCCGATCATCGGGTCGACGAGCTGGGCCAGCGTTTCGTTGGGGAACCAGCCGTCGGGGATGAACAGCGCGGTGATGAGCCCCCACGCGATGAACGCGCCGATGTTGGGCATCACCATGCCCGACAGGTAGCCGCCGAAGCGCTGCACCGCGGCGCGTGCCGATTGGAGGCGGTTGGGGGGCGGGGACTGGGCGGACGTGTCGGCCGCCGATCCGGACGGGGACTGGGGTCGGGCCATGGGGGATCACCTGAGGACGTGTTCTCGCGGCCCGAAGCCGGGGGCGGATGCCTGCCGGGAGGGAATCGGGCCGTCGGGGGGCGGGGACGGTTCGAGGAAACCGGGCTTCGGGGACGGGTATCGGGGACCACGGGAAGCGGGCATGCCGCGGCGGGAGATCCGCCTGCGGCAGGCTGGTCGACCGCACCGGAGGCTTGCCGGCTCAGGCCGACCCTGAGAGCGCAGGGCCGCATACGGGGCGGCGGGCGGCTGCCGGGGAGGACTGCGCCTGCCGCGGTGGGCGCATCACACCACGACGACTCGCGGCCCGAACGCTGCGAGCTCGTCGGCCAGGCCGTCGGCCAGACCGGAATCGGTGATGATGCAGTCCACCTGGTCGAGGGTGGAGAAGCGGGCGAAGTGGTCGTTGCCCACCTTGGTGTGGTCGGCGAGCAGGACGACACGGCGGGCGGAACGGATCATCGCCCGTTTCACCTGGGCTTCGGCGGTGTCGGGGGTGCTGAGTCCGTGCTCGGTCGAAACGCCGTTGGCGGCCATGAAGGCGACGTCGACGAAGGTCTCCTCCAGCGCCTGGAGGGCCCAGCTTTCGACGGTGGCCTGGGTGCGGGGACGCAGGCGGCCGCCCAGCAGCATCAGGTTGGTGTGGGCGCGCGGGGTCAGCGTCAGCGCGATGGAGACCGAATTGGTGACGACGGTGAGTTCGGCGGGGAGCTGCTCGGCGAGCCGACCGGTCGTGGAGCCCGCGTCGAGGAGGATCGCCCCCTCGGCCGGCACCTCTTCCAGGGCCCGCTTGGCGATGCGCTCCTTCTCGGGGGTCATGACGGAGTCGCGCTGCGCCAGCGTCGGTTCGAACCCCAGCCGCTCGACGGGGATCGCCCCGCCGTGCACCCTCCGCAGCACACCGTGGCGTTCGAGTGCGGTCAGGTCGCGCCGCACCGTCTCGTAGGTGACGTCGAAGTCCGAAGCCAGCCGTGCGACATCGACGCGACCGTCCTTGCGGGCGCGTTCCAGGATGCTGCGCTGCCGCTCTTCGGCGTACATGTGACATCACCTGCGTTTCAGTGTGGCTTTCAGTGATGCTAGTGAGGTCCCGCAACACGTTCAAGAGCACTCGGAGATTGCACGCTAATCGCCCGAATTGCGGCGTTTATTGCGTTACTGGGTTCTCTACCCAGCACAGAGGCCGTTTTCGGTGGTTCCGGTCCACACACATGTGTCCGGTGATCCCTCCTTCGGCTCTCTACATCTACCCGATGCACCGCGACGCAGCGCGGGCGGGCGCATCGCCGTCGATCTTGTAGCCATCGTCACTGGAAAACGTTTTCCATCACGATAGCTACAAGATCGGCGAGGTCGCCGACGGCGGGCGCCTATGCCCGCCCGCACACTCGTGGCGGCGGCGATGTTTTCCGCAGCGTTAACCCGCACGTCGCCGACCACCGCCGTCCTGTTCCTCGCTTCCTGTTTGTTTGGGTGCGATTCCCATACGAATCAGCGTCGGCTGTGTTGTGCGATGAGTTGAGGCGAGACGCGATGCCACCCTTCGGCCATGACAGTCCCCAATGGGTCCGCGACACCGCCAAATGGCTCCTCGGCATCGAAATCCCCGAAACCAGCCCCACCAAACTCCGCGCCCTCGCCGAAACACACGACGGACTCGCCACCGCCCTCAGCGAAATCCGCGACCTCATCGACGACACCCGCCGCAAAGCCCGCTCCAACTTCTCCGGCGTCGCCGCCGACTACTACAGCGACGCCATCAAAAAATACACCAGCGGCGACAACGACTACATCGCAGCAGCCACCACCACCAGCCAAAAACTCTCCGACGTCCTCCGCAAAGCCGCCGCCGACGCCGAATACATGAGCTGGATGGCCCTCGTCCAACTCCTCATGCTCCTCGCCGAAATCGCCTACGCCATCGCCATGGCCCCCTGGACCGGAGGCGCCTCCCTCACCTGGATCCCCGCCTTCAAAGCCATCCGCAGCCTCCTCATCCGCCAGATCATCGACTGGTTCATCACCACCCTCCTCGGCCACATCGCCTTCGAAATGCTCGGCGCCCTCGCCGGACTCTTCATCCAGCAAGGCCAGATCGAAGACGGCAAACGCGACGCCCTCGACATGAAAATGGCCCGCGACGAATTCCTCGGCGCCATCATCACCGGCACCATCTCCGCCGGACTCGCCCCCATCGTCGACAGAGTCATCGGCATCCAGATCGACCGCGTCCTCAAAAACAACCTCGACATCCTCACCAACACACCCCCACCCCGCATCACCAC